>CAZSPS010000030.1:0-1952 GCA_964608875.1 uncultured Ectothiorhodospiraceae bacterium | reverse complement strand
CGTCCCGCCCGCCCGTTCGAGCGCCGCCAGCAGCAGCCGAGCGATGGCGCGGTCGCCCGAGGGCACCGGGTGGCCGGGCGCCTTGAGCGGGGCGTAGAACGCGATCCTCACGCCGCGCGCCGCGCCGGTTGCCGCTCTTCGTCGAGCACTTCCCGGAACCTCGCGGCGAGCCGGTCGGCGCCGGCGCCGGACGAGAACTCCGTGCGCACCCGGCGCTCCCCCGCCGCCCCGAGCCGACGGCGGAGCGCCGGCTCCCGCAGCAGGCGCTCGAGGCCAGCCGCGAGCGCGGCCGGGTCCCCGGGAGGGACCAGGAGCCCCGTCGCCCCGTCCTCGATCAGCTCCGGGATCGCGGACACCCGCGTCGCAAGGCACGCGAGGCCCTGGCTCTGCGCTTCGAGGAGCACGTTGGGGAGCCCGTCCCGGTCGCCGTCGCGCGCCACCCGGCTCGCGAGGACGAAGAGGTCCGCCGCGCGCAGGCGGGCCAGGAGCTCGGGGCGGGTGAGCGCGCCCGCCCACTCCGTGCGCTCGGCGATGCCCGCCCGCTCCGCGAGCCGGCCGAGCTCCGCGCCGAGCGGCCCGCCGCCGACGTGCACGAAGCGCCACGCGAGCGTCGCCGGCAGCCGCGCGAGGGCGGCGATGAGGTCGGGGTAGCCCTTCTTCTCGACCGCCCGCCCCACGGAGAGGACGACGGCGGCCGCGTCCGCATCCCGCGACGAAGGCGCCGGGGGCGGCGGGAACTCCTCGAGGTCGAGCCCGTGGTACACCAGCTCCACCCGCCCCGGCGGCGCCAGCGCCGCCAGCGCGTCCCGGTTGACGGCGGTGCAGGTCACCGTCCAGCGCGCGTCCGCGAGCTTCTCGCGCTTCTCCCACTCGGGGGTGGTCCAGATGTCCTTGGCGTGGGCCGAACAGGTCCACTCCCGCCCCGCGAGGCGCGCGGCGTAGCGGGTGACCGACGCCGGGGTGTGCAGGAAGTGGGCGTGCAGGTGGACGACCTCGGACGGCAGCTCGCTCGCGAGCACCAGGGCCTGGCCGAAGCGGCGCACCCGGTTCGGGGTCCGGTCGCGCGCGAGGTCGCGGAGCCACAGGCGGCGCACCGCGCGGTAGCCCGGAAGCCGGCGCGCGCGCCGCCAGGCCCGCAGCACCCGCAGCGGCTCCCGGTAGAGGTACTCCGGAAGGTAGGTCACGGCGGCCGCGACCCGCTCGTGGACGGGGTGCGCGCGCGCCTCGGTGGGATGGCGGAGCGAGTAAAGGCGCAGCCGCAGCCCGCGCGCCTCGAGCGCCAGGATCTCCTGCGTGATGAAGGTCTCCGAGAGGCGCGGATAGCCTTTCAGGACGAAGCCGATCACGGGGCCGCCGCCGCCGGAGCGAAGGACGGGCCGCGGGCGCCGGGGGCGGCGCGCGCCTTGCCGCGGCCCGCCAGGGTCTCCTCCACCAGGGCGTGGATGTTGTCGAGGCCGTCGAGCAGCCCCGGCACGAAGGCCTCGGCCGGCCGGGGCCGGGCGGGAAGCGCGCGCAGCTCCTCGGCCATGCGCGCGGCGGAGCCGGGGAGCCCCGGGTCGAACATCCGCACCAGGCCCAGCTCCTGCGCGCGCGCGGCGCGGATGTACTGCTCCATGCGCGGCTCGCGGCGCGGGAACACGAGCGCGGGCTTGTCGAAGGAGAGGATCTCGCAGAACGTGTTGTACCCCCCCATCGCCACCACCCCGGCCGCCCCCTGCATCAGCGTCTCGACGCGCGGGTCGAAGGTCAGCACCCCGGTCACCCGGTCGATGGCGGCGGCGCGGCGCCGCAGCGACTCGCGCACCGGCGCCGGCATGAAGGGGCCGAAGAGGAGCACGGCGGCGAGCGGGAGGTGGGGGTCGTGCTCGTAGGCGGCGAGCACCCGGTCGAAGAGCGCCTCCCCGTCGCCGCCGCCGCCGCCCGTCACCAGCACGTAGGGCTCGCCCGGCGCC
>CAZSPS010000029.1:0-5630 GCA_964608875.1 uncultured Ectothiorhodospiraceae bacterium | reverse complement strand
CGCGCGCGAGCTCGCCGACCGCACCGGCAAGGACCCGCGCGCGGTCGAGGTCATCCTGGGCGAGACGGCCGAGGTGCGGCGCGCCGTGCCCGGCGTGCTCATCGTCGAGACCCGCCACGGCCTCGTGCTCGCGAACGCGGGGGCGGACGCCTCCAACGTCGAGCAGGGCTCCCCGCACGAGGACGACCACCTGCTGCTGCTGCCCGAGGACCCCGACGCTTCGGCCGCACGGCTGCGCGCCGCGCTCGAGGAGCGGGCTGCGCAGGAAGGGGAAGGAGGAGAGGGGAGCGCGCGCATCGGCCTCGGCGTCGTCGTCGCCGACAGCGTGGGGCGGGCGTGGCGCGAGGGCACGGTGGGCCTCGCCATCGGGGTGAGCGGCCTCCCCGCCCGCCTCGACCGGCGCGGCGAGCCGGACCTCTTCGGCCGCAAGCTGCACGTGACGGAGGTCGGCATCGCGGACTCGATCGCGTCCGCCGCCTCCCTCCTCATGGGCGAAGGGGCGGAAGGCCGGCCCGCCGTGCTCGTGCGCGGCCTCCCGTTCGCCGGCCGCGGCGCGGCGGCGGCGGCGGAGCGCGACGGGCGCGCCCGCGACCTTGTGCGCCCCCGCGAGTCCGACCTCTTCCGGTGACGGACAGCGGCACACCCGTGACGGCCGTGCTCGCGCTCGCGGGGGGCGTGGGCGGGGCGAAGCTCGCGCACGGGCTCCAGACGGCGCTCCCCGACCCCCGCCGCCTCCTCACCGTCGTCAACACCGGCGACGACTTCGAGCACCTCGGGCTCTCGGTGAGCCCCGACCTCGACACCGTGACCTACACCCTGTCCGGGCGCGCCAATCCCGAGACCGGCTGGGGGGTGGCGGGCGAGACCTGGAGCTTCATGGAGGCGCTCGCCGCCCTCGGCGGCCCGGACTGGTTCCGGCTCGGCGACCGCGACCTCGCCACCCACGTCGAGCGCACGCGGCGCCTGCGCGCAGGCGAGCGCCTCAGCCGCGTCACCACCGAACTCTGCGCGCGCTTCGGGGTACCGTCTCGGGTCGCCCCCATGAGCGACGACCCGGTGCGCACCGTCGTCGAGACCGCCGGCGAGGGCGAGCTGGCGTTCCAGGAGTACTTCGTGCGGCGCGCCTGCGAGCCGGCGGTGACCGGGCTTCGCTTCGACGGCGCGGCGGCGGCGCGCCCGTCCGCCGCCTTCGAGGCCGCGCTCGCCGACCCGCGACTCGCCGCCGTCGTGGTCTGCCCGTCCAACCCCTACCTCAGCGTGGACCCGATCCTCGCCCTCCCCGGAGTGCGCGAGCGGCTCGCGCGCTGCCCCGCCCCCGTGGTCGCGGTGTCGCCCATCGTGGGGGGACGGGCGATCAAGGGGCCGGCCGCGAAGATCATGGCCGAGCTCGGGGTGGAGGCCTCCGCCGCCGCCGTCGCCGCGCGCTACCGCGACTTCCTCGACGGCTTCGTCCTGGACGAGGCCGACCGCGCCCTCGCCCGCGCGGTCGAGCGGGACGCGGGGGGCGGCGTGCGGGTGCGGGTGGAGGCGACCGTCATGCGCACCGACGAGGACCGCGCCCGGCTGGCGGCGGGCGTGCTGGCGTTCGCGCGGGAACTGGACAGTCGAGGCTGAGCCGGAGGCCGCCCGCGTCTTGGACTCCCCCACCTGCACCTGGATCGTCGTGCCGGTGCGCTCGCTCACCGAGGGCAAGCGGCGCCTCGCGGGCGCCCTCGAAGGGCCGGAGCGGGCGGCCCTCGTGCGCCGCCTGCTCGTGCGCACGCTCGAAGCCGCCGCCGCCGCCGGCCCCCCCGTGCTCGTGGTGAGCCCCGATCCCGCGGCGCTCGCCCTCGCCCGCGGCCACGGCGCGGCCGGGCTCGCCGAGCCCCGCCCCATCGGCCTCAACCACGCGCTCGAGCTCGCGGCCCGCGAGGCCGTGCGGCGCGGGGCGGGCGCGCTGCTGGTCGTCCCGGCCGACCTGCCCGGGGTCGGCGCCGCGGACCTGCGTGCTATGCTGCCGGCGGCGGGTTCCAGGCCGGCCGTACGGGTCGCGCCGGACGAGGCCGGCACGGGGACGAACGCGCTCTACGTGCGCCCGCCCGGCCTGCTCGCGTTCCGGTACGGGGAGGGGAGTTGCGCCCTGCATCTGGAACAGGCCCGGACCCACGGGGTCGAGCCGGAGCGGGTCGACCGGCCGGGCCTGCGGTTCGACCTCGACACGCCGGACGACCTCGCACGCCATGAGCGCCATCTCGGGGAAAGGCATGGGGAAGACGACGGCTGAATCGGCAGCGCCGGCGCCGCCACGCTCGCGGCGGCTCGGACGCGAGGAAGCCTTCGGCCTGCTGGAGGTGGGGACGGCCGAGGCGCCGGACCGCAGCGGCCTCGAGGGGCTGCTGCGCGAGGCGGCGGCGGTGCGCGACGCGGGCCGCCCGGACGTGGTCACCTACTCGCCCAAGGTCTTCATCCCGCTCACCGAGCTGTGCCGCGACGTGTGCCGCTACTGCACGTTCGCCAAGGCCCCGCGGCGCCTGCGCGCACCCTACCTCGCCCCCGAGGAAGTGCTGGCCATCGCCAAGGCCGGCGAGCGGGCCGGCTGCCGCGAGGCGCTCTTCACCCTGGGCGACAAGCCCGAGCTCCGCTACCGCGCCGCGCGCGAGGCGCTAGCCCGCCTCGGCTACGCGACCACCATCGACTACCTCGCCGCCATGTGCCGGCTGGTGCTCGACGAGACCTCCCTCCTCCCGCACGTCAACCCGGGGGTCCTGGGCGCGGAGGACATCGCGCGCCTGCGCACGGTGTCGGTGTCGGGCGGACTCATGCTCGAGAGCGCGTCGGCGCGCCTTTGCGAGCGGGGCGGCGCGCACTACGGCTCGCCCGACAAGCACCCGCGGGTGCGGCTCGCGACGCTCGAGCGCGCGGGCGAGCAGCGGATGCCGTTCACCACCGGCATCCTCATCGGCATCGGCGAGACGCGGCGCGAGCGCATCGAGTCGCTCCTCGCCATCCGCGACCTCCACGACCGCCACGGGCACGTCCAGGAGGTCATCGTCCAGAACTTCCGCGCCAAGCCGGGCACCGCGATGGCGGGCGCGCCCGAGCCCGGCCTCGACGACCTGCTGTGGACGGTCGCCGCCGCGCGCCTCGTGCTCGGGCCGGAGATGAGCATCCAGGCCCCGCCCAACCTCACGCCCGGCGCCGACGACACCGACGACTCCGGCGCCGACGGTGGCGGCGCCCACCGCGCGCTCGTGGAAGCGGGGATCGACGACTGGGGCGGCGTCTCCCCGGTCACCATCGACCACGTGAACCCCGAAGCCCCCTGGCCGGAGGTGGCCGCCCTCCGGGCGCGGACGGCCGAGGCCGGCAAGCGCCTCGCGCCCCGCCTCGCCATCCACCCCCGCTACGCGCTCGATCCCGAGGCGTGGCTCGACCCGGCCCTGCGCGCCCGCTGCGCGCGCGCCATCGACACCGAGGGCTACGCGCGCGAGGACGTCTGGGTGGCGGGCGCCACCCCGTCCGCCCCGCCCTCGGGCCGCCGCGTGCCGGGGGCGGAGCGCGACCTCGCGCGCCCCGAAGTCGTCGCCATCGCGGCGCGCGCGGCCGCGGGCGAGCGGCTGGGCGAAGACGAGATCGTGCGGCTGTTCCGGGCCCGCAGCGGCGACTTCGAGGCCGTGTGCGAGGCGGCGGACCGGCTGCGGCGCGAGACCAGCGGCGACGCCGTGAGCTACGTCGTCACCCGCAACATCAACTACACCAACGTGTGCTACTTCCGCTGCCAGTTCTGCGCCTTCTCCAAGGGCAAGGCGAGCGAGAACCTGCGCGGCCGCCCCTACGACCTCGAACCGGACGAGGTCGTGCGCCGGGTGCGCGAGGCGTGGGCGCGGGGGGCGACCGAGGTGTGCATGCAAGGCGGCATCCACCCGGGCTACACCGGCCGCACCTACCTCGAGCTGTGCCGGACGGTGAAGGCGGCCGAGCCCGCCATGCACGTGCACGCCTTCTCGCCGCTCGAGATCAGCCAGGGCGCGGCGACGGCCGGCTTCACCGTGCGCGGCTTCCTCGAGGCGCTGCGCGACGCGGGACTCGGGACGCTGCCGGGCACGGCGGCGGAGATCCTCGACGACGAGGTGCGCGAGGTGCTGTGCCCGGACAAGATCCGCACCCGCGAGTGGCTCGACGTGGTGGGCACGGCGCACGAGGTCGGCCTTCGCACCACCGCCACCATCATGTTCGGGCACGTGGACGGCTACCGCTCGTGGGCGCGGCACCTGCTCGCGATCCGCGACCTGCAGGCCCGCACCGGCGGCTTCACCGAGATGGTGCCCCTGCCCTTCGTGCACATGGAGGCGCCGATCTTCCGCAAGGGCTTCGCCCGCGAGGGTCCGACGTTCCGGGAAGCGGTGCTGATGCACGCGGTATGCAGGCTGGTGCTGCACCCGCACGTCAGCAACATCCAGGCGTCGTGGACCAAGATGGGGGTCGAGGGGGCGCTGCGCTGCCTCGAGGCCGGCGCGAACGACCTGGGCGGCACCCTCATGAACGAGAGCATCTCGCGGGCGGCGGGCGCGGCGCACGGCCAGGAGATGCCGCCCGAGGCGATGGAGGAGGCGATCCGCTCGCTCGGGCGCACCCCGCGCCAGCGCACCACGCTCTACGCGGACGCGGACCCGGAGCGCCGGCTCGCCTCGCTGCGGGCGGCCCCGCTCGCCGAAGTCGTGCTGACCCCCGCCACCAAGTCCGCCCGCATCGGCTGACCGCCGGTTGCCCTAGCCGCGCCCGGCGGCGCTGCGGTAGCGGCGGTTGCGCGCGGCCCGCACGCCGCCGCCGAGGCTGGCGGGCATCACCGAATCGACGTGGGCCGGCGCGATGCCGAGGTCCACGAGCCCGTTGCGGGCGGCGACCGCGTCCACTTCCAGCGAGCGCAGGTTGTCCTCGGTGAGCAGCTTCCCGGGCAGGCGTTGCAGGACGCGGGCATTGAGGTACGCCAGGCGGTCGCCGAGCGGCACGATCAGCCGCCGCAGGCCGAGCGCCCGCGCGGTGTAGCGCACCACCTGCTCCACGGTCATCACCTCGGGCCCGCCGAGGTCGTAGCGCTTGCCGAACGTATCCCGGTCCCAGAGCGCGCCGCACATGGCGTCGGCCACGTCGCCCACGTACACCGGCTGCAGGCGCGCGTGCGGCTTCGGCACCGGGAACACGAAGGGGATGAGCCGGAGCAGCAAGGCGAAGCGGTGGAAGAGGCCGTCCCCCGGCCCGAAGATGACGGAAGGGCGAAAGCTCGTGGTCGGCACCGCGCCGCCCGCCGCGTGCGCGGCCTCCTCCCCCGCCGCCTTGGTGCGCAGGTACCCGCTCGGCGCGTCCGCCCCGGCGCCGAGCGCGCTCATGTGCAGGACCCGCGGCACGCCGCGCTCGCGGCAAAGGCGCGCCACGAGGGCCGGGAGGTCCACGTGCGCCCGCTCGAACGTCGTGTCCGCGTCCTCGTGGAGGATGCCGACGAGGTTGACGACGGCGCCGCACCCGTCGATCGCCTCCGCGAGGTCCGGCGCGAAGTGGCAGTCGCCCTCGACCAGCTCGAGGCGCGGGAGCACCTGCAGATGACGCGCGCGCGCACGCCGCCGCACCACGACCCGCACGGCGGCGCCGCTCCG
>CAZSPS010000028.1:0-2895 GCA_964608875.1 uncultured Ectothiorhodospiraceae bacterium | reverse complement strand
TGGGCGAACTCCACCACCCCCCGGTCCGGCTTCGAGCGGCTGGCGCGCTTGTCGAGCACGGTGGTCTCCGCGCGCAGGGTGTCGCCGTGGAAGACGGGGCGGGGGAAGCGCACGTCGGTCATGGACAGGTTGCCGAGGGTGGTGCCGAGCGTGAGGTCGGTCACCGTCATCCCCACCAGCAGCCCCAGGGTGAAGATGCTGTTGACCACGCGCGCGCCGTGCTGCGTGCCGCGCGCGAACTCCTCGTCGAGGTGCAGGGTCTGGGTGTTCATCGTGAGGGAGGTGAAGAGCACGTTGTCCATCTCGGTGACGGTGCGCCCGAGCGGGTGCCGGTAGGTGCGGCCCACCTTGAAGTCCTCGAAATAAAGCCCGGCCATGCGAACCCCTCCCCTCCCCGCTCCGTTCCCGTTCCCGCGTCCGCGCGCCGCGCCTCGTGCGCTCAGCGCGCGAGCTGCCGGGCGAGGAAGCCGGCGATACCCCGCACCCCCTGCCCGGCCTCGTCGAGGTACTCCCCGAACCAGTGCCAGACGTGGATCATGCCGTCCCACACCTCCAGCGTGACCGGCACCCCCGCCGCCTCCGCCCGCTCGGCGAGCCGGCGCGAGTCGTCCAGCAGGACCTCCTCCGAGCCCACGTGCACGAGCAGCGGCGGCAGGCCCGAGAGGTCCGCGTAGAGCGGCGAGGCGAGCGGGTGGCGCGGGTCGGCGCCGGCGAGGTAGGCCTTCGACCAGCGCTCAATGTCCTCCCGGAACACCATCGGGTCGCGCTCCGCGTGGGTGCGGTAGGTGGCGCCGCCGCCCGCGAGGTCCGTCCAGGGGGAGATGCACACCCCCGCGGCCGGCGGCGGCAGGCCCGCGTCGCGGATCGCCGTCAGCGCGGCGACGGTGAGGCCGCCGCCTGCGGAGTCCCCGCCGATGGCGACGGAGCGCGGGTCGGCGCCCGCGTCGAGCAGGCCGCGGTAGCCCGCGAGCGCGTCGTCCACGGCGGCGGGGAACGGGTGCTCCGGCGCGCGCCGGTAGTCGAGCGCCCAGGCGCGCGTGCGCGAGGCGGCGGCGAGCGCGCCCACGAGGTGGCGGTGGGAGGCGGGCGAGCCGATGGCGTAGCCGCCGCCGTGCAGGTAGAGGAGCGTGCCGGCGCCGTCGTCCCCGGCACGCGCCACGGCCTCGGCCGGCACCCCGCCCAGCACGTCCGCCCGCGCCTCGACCCCCTCCGGCAGCGCGAACACGTACTGCGCCTTGTCGTACAGCGCCCGCGCCTCCTCCACGCTCTGCTCGCGCATCGGGGGCAGGGTCGCCAGATGCGCGCGGATGCCGTCGATACCGTGTTGCAGCATTCGCCGTCTTCCTCCCGTGGTTCAGCCGGCGCCGGTACGGGCCGCAGGTTACAGGTCAGTACGAGCGCGGGAGCCCCAGGACCCGCTCGGCGAGGTAGTTCAGGATCATCTCCCGGCTCACCGGGGCGATGCGCGCGATCATCACCTCGCGCAGGTAGCGCTCGACGTGGTACTCCTTCGCGTAGCCCATGCCGCCGTGGCACAGCACCGCCGTCTCGCAGGCGCGGAAGGCGGCCTCGCCCGCCAGGTACTTGGCGGCGTTCGACTCCGCCCCGCACTCCTCGCCCGCGTCGTAGAGGGCGGCCGCGCGGTAGGCCATGAGGTTCGCCGCCTCGACCTCCGCCCACGCGCGCGCGAGCGGATGGGCGATGGCCTGGTTCTGCCCGACCGGCCGGCCGAACACCACCCGCTCGTTCGCGTACCCGCAGGCGCGCCGGATGGCGGCGCGCGCGAGCCCCACCGCCTCCACCGCGACCAGGATGCGCTCGGGGTTGAGGCCGTGCAGCAGGTAGTAGAAGCCCTTGCCCTCCTCGCCGATGCGGTCCTCCTCCGGCACCGGCAGCCCGTCGATGAAGACGGCGTTGCTGTCCACGGCCTTGCGCCCCATCTTCTCGATCTCGCGCACCTCGACGTAGTCGCGGTCGAAGTCGGTGTAGAACAGCGTGAGGCCCTCGGCGCGCTTGCCGTCCGCGAGCCGGGGCGAGGTGCGGGCGAGCAGCAGCACCTTGTTCGCGCTCCCGGCGGTGGAGGTCCAGATCTTGCGCCCGTTCACCACGTAGCCCGAGTTGGTGCGGGTGGCCGTGGTCTCGATGGCGGTGGTGTCGAGCCCCGCGTTCGGCTCGGTGACCGCGAAGCAGGCGCGCGCCTCGCCGCGGATGAGGGGCGGCAGCGCGCGCGCCTTCTGCTCCGGGGTGCCGGCCACCACCACCGGGTTCAGGCCGAAGATGTTGAGGTGCACCGCGGACGCGCCGCTGAAGCCCGCGCCCGACTCGGCGATGGCCTGCATCATCACCGACGCCTCGGTGATGCCGAGCCCGGCGCCGCCGTACTCCTCGGGCATGGCGATGCCGAGCCACCCGCCCTCGACCACGGCGCGCACGAACGCCTCGGGGAACTCGCCGTCCGCGTCGCGCGCGTGCCAGTAGCCCTCGTCGAAGCCCTCGCAAAGGCGCCCGACCGCCTCGCGGATGCTGCGCTGCTCGTCGCTGAGCGCCACCCCCGCCCCGCTCAGCGCCACCGCCGCCGCCACGTCGCTCATGCCGCCTCCCTCGCTCCCGCTCCGCACCGCCGTCGGCAATTCGCCTACGAAAGTCGAGCCGAAATCCTACAAAAGTCGAGCCGATTCCTTACGATTTGCTCTGGCCATGCTCCCGCCGCGGGGATTATCGTCTCCCCCCATGGAGAAGGATGCCGCATCGAAGCGCCTATTCGCGCTGCCCGTGGTGGTCGAGTGCCTGGTGCGCGCCGTCGCGCCCGAACTCGCCCCCCATCTGGACTTCGCCGGCATGCAGCACCTCTCCGCCAACTGGAGCCGTCCGCCCGACGACGACGGCTCGCCCGGC
>CAZSPS010000027.1:0-3595 GCA_964608875.1 uncultured Ectothiorhodospiraceae bacterium | reverse complement strand
GCGGCGGAAGGCGGGGCGGCGGCGTTCGCCTTCACGCGCTTCGGCCCCCTGGACGAAGCGTTGAGCGTCCTGGTCTCGGTGGACGACCCGGCCTCCGTGCTGGCGGAGGCCGCCCCGAGCCTCGTGACCTTCGCGGCGGGCGGCCGCACCGCCGCGCTTTCCCTGGCGACCGACGACGACGCGCGCGACGAGCCGGACGCCACGCTGACCCTGACCCTGCCTGGCGGAACCACGTACCGCCCCGGCGGCATGGCCGAAGCCACGGTGACGGTGACGGACGACGACGACCCGCCCGCGGTCGCGCTGCACCCGCCCGCCGCGGCGACCGTGGTCGAGGGCGGGGAGTTGGCCTTCCCCGTCCGCCTCTCCGGGGAGAGCGGCTACACGCTGGCCGTGCCCTACACGCTCGCCGGCGCCGCCACCGCAGGCAGCGACTACGCGGGCGCCGCGAGCGGTACGGTCACCTTCCCGCCCGGCGTGACCGAGCGCGAAATCCTGGTGAGCACGCTGGACGATTCCGATTCGGAAGCCTACGACGAGACGGTGGTCGCGACGCTCGCCGAGCCGGCGGACGGTTTCTCCACCCTGGGCGCGCCCGTTTCGGCGACGGGCGCCATCCGCGACAACGACCTGCCGGTCGTCTCCGTCGCTACGGAGCATCCCCAGTATCTCGAGGGCGACGGCAGCGCCGTCGCGACCTTCACGCGCGACGGGCATCTGGGCGGGCCGCTCACGGTGTTCTACCTGTTGACCCGCGACGGCGCGCCGCAGCCCGTCGGCTCCGTCGTCTTCGAAGCCGACGCCGCGACGCAGACCCTGGCGCTGCCGACCGGCGAGGACGCGAACGCCGCGCACGAGCGCTACCGGCTCGCCATCGCCGAGGGCGCGGCCTACGTCGTGTCCCCGGCGGCGGGCGCGGCCGAGTTCGAGGTGCGCGACAACGAGGTGCCGACCGTAGGCCTGGCCGCGGACGCGGGCCCGGTCGCCGAAGGCGCGGACGCGGTGTTCACCTTGACGCGCACGGGCGATACCGCCGCATCGTTCACCGTCCCCATCGAGGTGGACGACCCCGGCTCGGTGCTGGCGGCGGCGCCGCCCGTCACCGTCGTCTTCCCCGCCGGGAGCGCCGCCGCCACCCTGCGGCTCGCGACGGTGGACGACGACCGGGACGAGCCGGACGCCGTGCTGACGCTCCGCCCGCAGCGCAGCGACGCCTACAACGCGATCCCGCGCGAGGTCCAGGTCACGGTGGCGGACGACGACCTGCCGGTCGTGACCATCGTCGCGGCGGCGCTTGAGGTGACGGAAGGCGAGCCGGTGGTGCTCCACTTCACGCGGGTCGGGGATACCACGGCGCCCCTCACGGTCTCGCTCGGGCTCTCCGAGCGCGGGGACGCGAACACCGAGGTGCCGCAAAGCGTCACCTTCGAGGCGGGTTCCGCCACCGCCACCCGCTCGCTCTCGACCTTCAACGACCGGACCGACGAAGCCGACATCCGGGTCAGGGTGTGGGTCGACTCGACCGGGACCTGGCGCGCCGGCGACCCGTCCCGGGCCGAGGTCATGGTGCTCGACGACGATCCGACGGTGGTCACCGTCGAGCGCGTTTCGGCTTCGGTGACGGAGGGCTCGACGGCGGATTTCCGCGTGCGGCGGGCGGGCACGGACCGGATCCCGCTCGAGGTCCCGCTGCAGGTGTCGGACCCCGGCGGAGTGCTGACGGAGGCGGCGCCCACCACCGTGGCGTTCGAGCTGAGGAGCAGCACGGTGCGCCTGCGGCTCGCGACCGAAGACGACGGCCTCGACGAGGCCGACGCCCCGGTGACCCTGAGCCTCGGCGCGCCGCCGGAAGGCGCGATCTGGCGCGCCGGCAACACGTCCTCGGCCACGGTCACGGTGACGGACGACGACCTGCCGCTGGTGACGGTGGCGGCGGACGCGGCGCAGGTGGCGGAAGGCGCGGCGGCGGCGTTCACCCTGACGCGGGTGGGCGATACCGCCGCGCCGCTCACGGTCTCCATCGAGGTCGCCGATCCGGGCTCGGCGCTGTCCGGGGCGGCGCCCGCCACCGCGGTCTTCGCGGCCGGCGCCGATACGACGGCCCTCACCCTGGCGACGGCGGACGACACGGTGAACGAGGCGGACGCTTCGCTGACCGTGACCCTGGCGCCGCCCGAGGCCGGCGGCGTGGCCTGGCGTGCGGGCAGCCCCGCCGAAGCCGCGGTGACGGTGGCGGACGACGACCGCCCGGCGGTGACGGTGCGCGCCGGCGCCTCCCCCATCGGCAGGGGCGACACCGCGCAGTTCCTGCTGTCGCGCGCGGGCGGCGCGGCGGGAGCGCTCGAGGTCGCGGTGCGGGTCGCCGACCCGGGCTCGCTGCTTTCGGCGCCGGCGCCCGCAAGCGTCGTCTTCGCGGCCGGCGCGAGCACGGCGCCCCTGCTGCTCGGCACCGTGGACGGCGGCATGGGGAACGCCGCCCTCACCGTGACCTTGCAGCCCGGCGCCGTCTACGACCTGGGGGCGGAGGCCGAGGCCGCGGTGCAGGTGCAGGACGGCGCGCCGCCGGTGGTGACGGTGGCCGCCGAGGGCCACGCGCTGACCGAAGGCGAGGCCGCCCGCTTCGTCTTGACGCGCACGGGCGATCCGGCGGCGGCGCTCACGGTGCCCGTGCAGGTGGACGACCCCGGCTCGGTGCTGGCGGGGGCGGCGCCCGCCGCCGCCGCCTTCGAAGCCGGCAGCGCGACGGCGGCCCTCGAGCTCGCGACCGACGACGACGCCCGCGACGAGCCGCCCGCCACCTTGACGCTGCGCGTTCGCCCCGGCGCGCTCCACCACCTGGGCGATCCGTTCGAGGCCTCGCTGCGCGTGGCGGACGACGACCCGCCGCCCGAGGTGTCGGTGCTCGCCGCGGCGGAGGTGATCGAAGGCGGGACGCTCGCGTTCCCGGTGCGCCTGTCGCGGCCGAGCGCGAACGTCATCGAGGTCGGCTACACCTTGGGCGGCACGGCCGCGGCCGGCGCCGACTACGCGGGCGGCGCCGCCGGCCGGCTGGTGTTCGTGGCGGACGAGACGGCGCTCGAGATCCGCATCCCGACGCTGGACGACGCGCTGCAGGAGGTGGACCTCGAGACGGTGCGGGTCGCGCTCGTGGGCCCGATCCCGCACGCGTCGCTGGGCGCCGCCGCCGCCGAAGGCCGCATCCGCGACAACGACCAGCCGGTGGTGTCGCTCGCGGTGTCGGCGGCCGAAGTCTCCGAGGGCGACGGCGTGGTCCTGACCTTCACCCGTACCGGCGACGCGGACGCCGCGCTCGACGTCGTGTTCGGACTCTTCGGGGAAGGCCGCGACGCCTCCATCCGCACCCTGCGCCTGGCGGCGGGCGCCGCCACCGGGCGGGTGCGCCTGCCGTACCCGGTGGACGAGGACACCGCGGACGAGAGCTGGCGCGCCGCGCTGCAGGAGACGGACGACTACGACGTATCCCCGGACGCGGGCGAGGCCAGCTGGACCGTCCGCGACAGCGGCGGCGCGCCGGTGGTGTCGGTGGCCGATGCGGCGGCGGCGGTGGTCGAGGGCGGCGCCCTGGTGTTCCCGG
>CAZSPS010000026.1:0-3129 GCA_964608875.1 uncultured Ectothiorhodospiraceae bacterium | reverse complement strand
ATCGGGAGCTCGACCCCCACGGTGGCCGCGATCTCCCGCGCCCCCGCCGCCGGGGCGGCGGGGGCGCGGGAGATCGCGGCCACCGTGGGGGTCGAGCTCCCGATCGAGTCGCGCAAGCGCTTCACCTTCGTATTCGAGTGCCGCGAGCAGGTCGAGCCGGTCCCACTCACCATCCTGCCCGAGGGGCTCGGCTTCCGCCCCGAGGGGCGCACCTTCCTCGCCAACCTCGCGCCGCCGCCGGAGGCGGACCCGCCGACCCGCGACACCGGCATCGACTACGCCGATTTCGAGGAGCGCGTGTGGCCCATCCTCGCGGCGCGGGTGCCGGCGTTCGAGGCGATCCGCCTCGCCGGCGCCTACTGCTGCCACTACGACCTCAACACCCTCGACGAGAACGCCATCGTCGGCGCGCCGCCGGGGCTCGGCAACTTCTACCTCCTGTGCGGCTTCTCCGGCCACGGCCTGCAGCAGTCGCCGGCCATGGGGCGGGCGACGAGCGAGCTCATCGCCTACGGCGAGTACCGCACCCTGGACCTCTCGCGCCTGGGGTACGAGCGGGTGCTGGCGGGGGAGCCGCTGCTCGAGGCCAACTGCTTCTGAGAGGGGGAGGAGGGCGCGGCGTGGACGATGCCCGCAGGGCGGAAGCGGAAACCGGTGCTGGAACCGAGGCCGGCACCGGAGCCGGATCCGGGAGCAGGGACCGCGCCAAGGAGCAGCTCCTCGTGCGCTGGCGCTCGTTCCCGCCCGGACCGATGGAGGCGCTCGAGCGGCTGCTCGACGAGGGTCTCGCGCGGGCGCGGGCGGCCGATCCCGAGCTCATCACGGTGATGAACCCGGTGACCCGCCCCTTGCGGCTCCGCCTCGCGCCGCTCGCGGCGGACGCGGACCTCGACCGCATGTACCACCGGGCGTCGGCCGAGCTGTCGGTGAGCGACGACGGGCGTTGCTATCTGGTCTACCGCCAGCGCGACGGCGGCGACTACGCGGTGCTGTGGTCGGGCGCGACCGTCCTGCCCGAGGCGCTGCTCGCCCGGCTGCCCGAGCCGCTGGCGGCGGCGCTCCTGGAAACGGACCTCGACGACGATGCCGCGCAGCCTCGGCCTTAGCCGGCGCCGGCTCCCGGGCGGGGCGCCGCCGGTCCTCACCGGTCCGCCGTCCGGGCGCCGTCCGGCGGCATGCGCGGCGGCGCTCGGGGCCGCGGCGCTCCTCGCCGCGCTCGGGGCGGCGCTGCTCCCGCTCCCGGCCGGCAGCGCAGCCGGCGGCGATACGGCGGCCGGGGCCGGAACCGGAACCGGGGCCGCCGAGGGCGGGCGGCGGGCGGGCTACGTGCACGTCGACGGCGCCATCGACCGGCTGCAGGCGCGCTACTTCGCCCGCGCCCTCGAAGACGCACGCCGCGAGGGGCTCGACACCCTCGTCGTCCACATCGACACCGACGGCGGCGCCGTCCACTACGCGCGCGAGATGTTCAAGGCGGCGATGGACTTCGCCCCCGGCGGCCCGGCGGCGGACGGCGCCGGGGGAGCTCCGGGTCCGGCTCCGAGGCTGGTCGCGTTCGTGGACTTCCGGGCGCTCTCCGCCGGCGCCATGATCGCCTACGCCCACCACGAGGTGCATCTCACCGAGGGGGCGAGCATCGGCGACATCGGCGTCATCTTCCAGGCCCAGGACGGCACCATCGAGTACGCCCCGGAGAAGATCGAGACGGTCGTGCGCACCCTGCTCGCGCAGGCCTCCGAGCGGCGCGGCTGGCCGCGCGGCCCCCTGCTCAAGATGACCGCCCGCAACCAGAAGCTCTACCGGGCCGTTCCGCCGGAGGGCGAGGCGGTGTACGTGATCGAGGACGACCTCCCGGAGTGGCTCGCCGCCCACCCCGAGGTGGACCGCGAGGACTCCGAGCAGCTGTTCGTGTACCGGGGGGAGGACCGGCTGCTGACGCTGACCGGGCGCGAGGCGGTGGCGCTCGGGATGGCGAGCGGGCTCGTCGCCGATCTCCCCGCCCTCTACGAGCGGCTCGGCATCGACCCGGAGGCGGTGACGAACCTCGGCCCCGGCACGGCGGAGAGGACCGCCGCCTGGCTCGCGGGCCTGGCGCCCATCCTCATGGGCCTCGCCATCCTGCTCCTGTTCTTCGAGCTCAACACGCCGGGGGTGGGCATCTGGGTCGCGCTCGCCGCGGTCTGCGGCGGGCTCTTCCTCTTCGCCCACTACTACCTCGATCTCGTCGAGAACTTCGAGCTGGTGCTGGTGCTCGCAGGCTTCGCGCTCATCCTCGTCGAGGCGTTCCTGCTGCCGCTCGGCGGCCTGCTCGTGGTGGCGGGGGCGCTCAGCCTGCTCGCGGGGATGGTGCTCGCCTTCCTGCCGAACGAGCTCGAGTTCGCCCCGGCCGACCCGGACTTCCGCGAGGCGTTCGTCGACGCCGTGTTCGCCAGCGCGCTCGCGCTCGCCGTCGCGGGGGTGGGGCTGCTGCTGTTCTTCCGGTACGTCCCGCGCGTGCTCCGCTTCGGCCGGCGCGTGCGCATGGAGGCCGAGATCGCGGGCACCAGCGAGGGTACGGCCGGGGAGGGCGGCGGCTTCGGCGCCGCCGCGGCGCACGCCCTGGTGGGCCGCACGGGGCGCGCGGAAGGGGCGCTGCGGCCGGCGGGCACGGTGCTGGTCGGCGGCACGCGCCACAGCGCCCGCGCGCAGCACGGCACGTGGATCGGCGACGGCGAGGCGGTGGAGGTGGTCGACGCCGGCCTCGGCGAGCTGGTGGTGCGGGCGGCGGATCGATGACGGGGCGCGTCAGGCGGCTGTATCGAGCAGCGCCGCCTGCGGTCCCCGGTCGGGTTCGCGCGCCTGTTCGGGCAGGAGTTCGCGCACGATCGCATCGGTTTCCCGGCCTTCGGGACTGGTTTCGAGGCGCTCGCGCACGGCGCTCGAGACCTTGACCTGTCCCGCGCTGGGGCTCTGGGCGCGTATCCGTTCCACGACCTCGGCCGCCAGTTCTTCCAGCCTGGGGCAGAGCGCCGCCAAGCGCTCGTGCCGGGGGTCGGTCTCGTCGTAGCGCGCGATGGGAACCCTGCGCCAGGGGTTGAGATGGAAGTCCCTCCCGCTCCCGCGCGACTCCGAGAACGCCTGATGCAGGCA
>CAZSPS010000025.1:0-2197 GCA_964608875.1 uncultured Ectothiorhodospiraceae bacterium | reverse complement strand
ATGCTCCGGCGCGGCCGTGTCGCTCTCCCGTCTGGTGGCCCGGAGGCCGAGGGCGAGGTCGGGGGCGGTCGCCGCCTCCGGTTCGAGCCGCCAGCCGAGGGTCCACTCGCGCGTGCCCGTGGCGAGACCGAGCCCGGCATGGGGGCTCGCGGTGAAGCGCCCGCCGAAGGCGGGGAAGCCGTAGGCCGCCTCCATCGCCCAGCGCGACGTTGCCCCGCCGCTCCCCGTCCGCCCGTCGAGCGGCTCGGGGGCGAACAGCGCATCGAGTCCGCCTTGCGCCTGCCCGCCGAACTCCTGGCGGAGAGCGAAGGACGGTCCGCGCCTGGTCGCCGGGGCCGGATCGAAGGCGAGCGCGCCCGCGAAGCCCCGGTCCTTCAGGTCGTCGTCCCCGTGCGCGATCAGCGTGCGCCCCGAGAGGTCGAGGGTGAGCCCGAGCGCCGGGTCGGCCCAGGCGATGCCGCCGCCGAGCTCCAGACCCGATCCGGTCTCGGCGTCGCCGCCGTCATGGCGCGCGCCCACTTCCAGCTTGGGCGTCAGATGGCCGCCGCCCTCCAGCGCCACCCGCCAGTTTCCCTCCAGGCCGAGCCGCAGCCGCGTCGTGTCGCTCTCGGAGGCCGCGAGGTCGCGGGTCCTGTCCGAGGAGGTCCGCGTCCACAGAGCGTCGGAGACGAGCGCCAGGGCGGGGCCGCCGCCCTCGGTCGGCGGTTGCAGCAGCTCGCTCCTGACGCCCGCCGCCGCCATGCTCCACTCGGTGTCGGCGCTGAAGCTGTCGCCCATGACGGGCCGAAGCGTGACCTCGCCGGCGCCGTAGCCGGCCGCGCCCCAGAGCCGGAGCCGGTCGGAGGCTTGCAGCGCCGCATAGGGGATGGCGGCGGTGAGCGAGGACTCCACCTTGCCGTCGCCCGCCCGCACGGCACCCTCGCAGAGCGCCGGGTCCTCGTCCATGCGGGCGCACAGGAGCGGGTCGGTCCGGGTGTCGGCGTAACCGCCCTCGCCCTCGCGCTCGTCTCGGACGCGCTGTGGACGCGGACCGCCTCGGAGAAGACCCGCGACCTCGCGGCCTCGGAGGGCGACACCACGCGGCTGCGGCTCGGCCTGGAGGGAAGCTGGCGGGTCTCGCTTGAGGACGGCGGGCATGTGACGCCGAAGCTCGAAGTGGGCGCGCGCCATGTCGGTGGCGACGCCGAGACCGGATCAGGTTTGGAGCTCGGCGGCGGCATCGCCTGGGCCGACCCGGCGCTCGGGCTCACCCTCGATCTCTCGGGCCGCACGCTGATCGCGCACGGGGACGACGACCTGAAGGACCGGGGCTTCGCCGGCTCGCTCGGCTTCGACCCGGACCCGGCGACCAAGCGCGGGCCGTCCTTCGCTCTCCGCCAGGAGCTCGGCGGGCAGGCGCAAGGCGGGCTCGATGCGCTGTTCAATCCCGCGCCGCTGGAGGACCGGACGGGAAGCGGCGAGGCGACCTCCCGCTGGGCGGTGGAGGCGGCCTACGGCTTCCCGGCCTTCGGCGGGCACTTCACCGCGAGCCCGCATGCCGGGCTCGGCCTCGCCACCGGCGCGCGCGACTACAGCATCGGCTGGCGGCTTGAACCGGAGGCGGCGACCGCCCCCGATCTGTCGTTCGGGCTCAGGGCCGCCAGACGGGAGAGCGACACGGCCGCGCCCGAGCATACCGTCGGGTTCGAGGCGGTCGCGCGGTGGTGAGGCATGGCTGACCGTGGCGCGGCAGGTACGCGGGTGGGATGCCGTGCGGGCGTGGCGCTTCATCCGGGCCAGCAGGGCGTATCGCCGGGCCTGGGAGCGCCGCCTTCCACAACCCGGCCTGCCAGAACGCGGCCCGTTTCCGGTGCGCCTGCAAACCGCCGCCGACATGGCCGCGCTGCGCTGGGGCATGATGGCCTGGGAGGACCCCTATGCGGCGCTTCCGCTCGCGCCCTTCTGGGTGAGCGTCGGCGTGATCGAGGGCCGGGTGACGCATGACATGCCGCCGCTGGTCCGGCTCGCGGCCGAGGGCGGGGCGAGGCTCTCCGGGCTCCGCCTCGGCGACGGCGCGCTGATGCTCAGGATCGAGCAGCCGGGCCGTGCGGTTCAGGTCCGCCTTCCGGGCGATACCGTCTTCCCCGAGGACGGCGGGCTGCACCTGATCCGCGAGGTCGCGCGCATCGAGGATGTCTGGCTCGGCGCCCCGGTCCCT
>CAZSPS010000024.1:0-2099 GCA_964608875.1 uncultured Ectothiorhodospiraceae bacterium | reverse complement strand
CTGCGCGAGCCGGACGGGCCGGTGCACTTCGCGGGCGACCAGGTCTCGGCCCTGCCCGGCTGGCAGGAGGGCGCCGTGCTGTCGGCCCATGCCGCGGTGAACGCGATCGGCGAGCGGGTCGCGGCGCGAAGTCCCGGCGGGGCGTGAAACGGGCCCGCGCCCTCGCCGCCGCCCTCGCGTTCGCCGCGGCCGGCGCCGCTCTCTCGTGGCCGGGCGTCCAGGGGGGGACCCTCGCCGAGGCCGACGACCCGCAGAACGCCCGCATCGCCTGGAACCTCGCCCGGCACGGCGTGTTCCACGACACGGCCCGGTGGCGTCCCGGCGCCGATCCGTACCTCAGGAGGGAGCCCGGCCACCCGGTCTTCATCGCCCTCGCGCTGGCCACGGACTCCTCGTTTCCGGAGGTCGCGCCCGAGTGCGTCCTGGACCCCCGATGCGCCGCCGGCGAGGCGCTCCGGGAGCGCTACCGCCGGGCCAACCTGGCGGTGGTGGCGATGGCCGTCGGAGCCACCTTCCTCGCCGCGCTCGTGCTCACCCGGAGCTGGCCGCTCGCGCTCGCCGCGGGCGTCGCGGCCCTGTTCCTGATCCGGGGCAACGTGGCGGGCAACGCCCTCGCCGGGATGCTGCTGCTCGCGCACGCGCTCCTGGCCTGGCGCGCGTGGCGGCGCCCGCGGGCGGCGGCCGGGGCGCTTGCAGGGCTCGCACTCGGGCTTGCGGTGCTGGTCGAAGCGGTCCTCCAGTACTGGCTGGTGGGGCTGGCGGCGCTCGCGGCGGCAGGCCTGTGGCGGGAAGCCGGCCGCCGGCGCCTGTTGGCCGGGATGACCGCCGCGATGCTCCTCGCCGCCGCCCTGCCGGTGGGCCTGTGGATGGCGCGCAACTACGCCGTGGCCGGCCAGTTCACGGTCTCCGGGCGCTCGGGCGAGATCCTCGCCATCCGGGCCGAGTACGCACAGGCGACGTGGTCCGAGATCCGGGGCATGCTCGCGTACCGTCTGCCGGTGCGCGACATCGAGGCCGCAGCCGGCTTCAAGGAGCGCGCCATGGAGCGCCTGCGCCCCGAAGCGTTCGGCTACACGCGGATGGGCGACGGCATGGGAGGGGACCCCAACCTCGCCGGCTTCTATCCGCGCGCCAAGTTCGCGTTCAAGAGTCCCACGTCGGACAAGGGCGCCCATTCCGAGGTCGCCCGGCGGGCCGACCTCCTGGCGCCGGGATGGCGCCGCAAGCCCCAGCACGAGCGCGATGCCGTCTTCCGGCGGGCGTCGCTGCAGCTGATCCGGGAGGACTGGCCGAAGCACCTCGCGATCAGCGTGCCGTTCGCCCTGCGGGGGATGGACCACCGCTGCCGGCGGTACTCGGGACTGCATCGCGTGTCCGGGGCGGCGGCCGGGGTGAACGAGGACCTGTGCGCGGCGTCGAAGGTCCTCAGCTTCACGTTCGTTCCCGCGGCGCTGGCCCTGCTCGTGCTCGCGGCGAGGCGGCGGGACACGGCCCTCGCGCTGCTGGTCCTGCCGGCGGTCTACTTCTTCGGCATCCACGCGCTGGCGACGCATTTCGTGCCGCGCACGGCCGAGCCCGCCCTGCCGCTGCTGACGGCCGCGGCCGCGCTCGCCGCGCACGAGTGCCTGCGCCGCATCCGCCGTCGAACGCGCCGCGGCGGGGTCCGCCCTCCGGCCCCGTGCTAGATTGCGCGCCGCAACGAGGGAGGGCGGGGCCATCCGCGACGCGCTGAAAGACTTCGCCGAAGCGCTCGCCGCGAAGTCGTCCCCCCTGGTGCGGGGGGCGCCCGAGGACCAGCTCCGCGCCCCCTTCGAACGCTTGCTCGCGGACGTGGCCGCCGCCTGGGGGCGGAGCGCCGTCTGCGCGGGCGAAGCGCCCCTGCCCGGGCGTCTCGGCCGGCCCGACTACGCCGTGCTGGTGGACGGGCTGCTCGCGGGGTACGTGGAGCTCAAGGCCCCCGGTGCGGGCGCGGACGGCGGGCGCTTCAAGGGCCGCGACCGCGAGCAGTTCAAGCGCTTCGCGGCCATTCCCAACCTGCTCTACAGCGACGGCAACGAGTGGGCGCTCTACCGGGGCGGCGAGCGCACCGGGCGCATCGT
>CAZSPS010000023.1:0-1616 GCA_964608875.1 uncultured Ectothiorhodospiraceae bacterium | reverse complement strand
CTACGCCGCGCGCTGCCATCGCCTCGGGCTGTCGGGCCGC
Source organism: uncultured Ectothiorhodospiraceae bacterium (assembly GCA_964608875.1). GTDB lineage: Bacteria > Pseudomonadota > Gammaproteobacteria > HK1 > HK1 > JAJDXW01. Next base: position 1,576 of record CAZSPS010000023.1, on the reverse strand, counting down.
TCCATCCAGCGGCGCCTGTCGGCCCTTCGCACCCTGCTCGACTTCCTGGTGCGCGAGGGGCGGGCGGCCCGCCGGGGCGCTACAATGCCCCCCATGGCCGACACCGACACCCTGACCGCTCCGCCCCGCACGGCGCGCAGCGCCGAGGCGGACCCGCTCCCGGCGGCGCCCGCCACGCGCCCGGCGGAATATGTCGCGTCCCGGCGCGCGCGCGCCGCGCAGCCGGTCGGCCCGCCGCTCGACGAGCTCGAGTTCCTCGGCTGCGACCCCGTGCCCATGACCCGCGAGCAACTCCGCCGCTACGAGGGCCGGTTCGAGGTCTGGGACGCCGCCACCAACACCGCCCTGGTGCTGCGCGACGGGGCCAGCGCCGCGCACGAGGTCCCCGGCGAGAGTCTGGCCGGCCTCATCGGACTCATCGCCGCAGTGCGCGGCTCGCACATCGCCTGCTTCGGGGCGGTGAGCTTGATGGTGCGCGACGCCAAGGGCAAGGCGCAGCGCGTCATGCAGGCCGACCAGACGGTGTACCTCCGCCCGCGGCAAGTGAAGCTGCCGGGGCCGGATTCGATGGTGGTGGGCGAGCATGACTACCCCGATGTGGTGCTGGAAGTGGACAACACCACCGACGTGCGCCGGGGCAAGCTCGCGCTGTACGAGGCGTGGGGCTTCCCGGAGGTGTGGGTGGAGGTGCCCATCGCCAGTTCCAAGAGCCGCCCGATGGGCCTGCTGCCGGGGCTGACGATCTACCGCCTGGAGTCGGAGACGGGGAAGTACCGGGAGTCGGTGGTCAGCGGCGCGTTTCCGGGATGGCGCGCCTCGGATATCCACCTGGCGCTGAACGAGGAGGGTTGCTCGGAGCGCACGGCCAAGATCGTGGAGTACGTGGGCCGTCGGCTGGGCGCGCGCGAGGGCACGAGTCCGGACCACAACCCGCTGATGCGCTCCTTGCGGGGCGAGAGCCGGAGGGAGGGCAAGGCGGAAGGCTTCGAGGCGGGCCTGACGACGGGCCTGACGAAGGGCCGGAGGGAGGGTTTGGCGGAGGGTGAGGCCAGAGGCGAGGTAAAGGGCCGTGCGAGGATGGTGCGCCAGCTGCTGCTGTCGCGGGGCATCAAGGTGTCGGATGGGTTCCCGGCCGACGTGCCCGAGTTTGCCGACTCGCCGGAGGCCGAACTCGTCGCGGCGGCGAGCGCCTGCGAGAGCGAGGAGGACTTTCGCACGCGCATCGCACGGCACCGCCCCCACTAAACGCGCCGGGGGTCGAGGGGCGCGGAGCGTGCGCGGATTACGACGGGCCGTGCAGGTAGTAGTACGAACCCGGTCCCGCGCCGCCCATTGTGAACGTCTCTGTCTCGCGCCTCTCTGTCCCTATGTACGTCTTCGATTCGCCAGGGACCATTCCTCCCTGCAGCACATACATCGGCGGTACGACTGCCCCTTCAGCGCCCACCCCGGCCAGCGGCGAGAGCTTCGGCGTCTTCCAGGTGCGCCTGCCGTTCAGGGGAGGGGGGGGGGGGGGCCACCCCCTTCCTTCCCCCATTCCCCCTTTCGGGCACCCCCTTTTCTCTGGTTGCCTGGG
>CAZSPS010000022.1:0-17261 GCA_964608875.1 uncultured Ectothiorhodospiraceae bacterium | reverse complement strand
GACGAAGAGGCACGGCGAGGGGAGTGGAACGCGTGGAGTTGGAGCCGCGAGAGTGAGCAGGCGTAGACCGGAAACGCACGGGAGGCGAGGGAAGGAAGAAGAGCACTCGGGCAAGCCGGGGGCAGGTGGTCGAAGGGCGCCAAGGGCGGCGGATCGGCACGGTGGGGAGCGGGCCGGCACGGCCGATCTGCCGTAGAATCAACGACTTGGCCGAAGGGAGGCGCAAGTCGTTGATTTCGCTGGGTTTGATTCCCAACAGTATACTGTTGGGAATGAAAGTGATGCAAATCAAGGGGTTACGAAACGGCGGCGGGCGGGAATCGCAAGTCGTTGATTTCAGACGGGTTTATTTCCAACAGTATACTGTTGGGAATGAATGCCTTGCGAATCAGGCACTTGCGTGCTTCGCAGGTGGGCCGATCAGCGGTGTCGGCGGAGTGGGGGCCGCAAGTCGCTGATATCAAAGGAGTTCCATTCCCAACAGTATACTGTTGGGAATGAAAGTGATGCAAATCAACGGGTTACGAAACGGCGACGGGCGGGGTTCGCAAGTCCTTGATTTCAGGGGGTTTTATTCCCAACAGTATACTGTTGGGAATGAATGCCTTGTGAATCAGGGACTTGAGAGGATTCAGACCCCTTCGTCGACAAGCAGTTGATTCCACTGGACTTTTCCACGTCCCACCACAAGCAGAATCGAAGGCGCAATACTGTTGGACTTTGTCCAACGGATCGGACCTCCCCCGCCCCCTCCGCGTGCCGCACCGTTCCCGACCCCCGCCGAGAGGCGGAGGGGTCGTGTTCCGGGTGCGCTGCCGCGATGGGGCGGGCTCGGCCCTGATCCACACGCCTCCTGTCGGGAGCCGTGCGCGAAAGCGACCGCGGAGCGGTCGAGTGGACTGCCAGGATCAGCCAGCGCCGAAGCGGCAGAAACGGGTGCGCAAAGCAGGTGGAAACAGGTGCGATCCCGCCTCCGGACACCGGTCGCACGGGCACCGATTCGGGCGTCGGCGAGCACGGCACTGCAGCCTTGCTCTTCGGCGCGGGCGAAGGGTCGCACGCCGGGTCTTCCGCCCGCTGCCTGCGGGAGCGAAAAGTGTGTCTGCAGACACCTTTTTCCGCCCCCTCCGTATCGCTACACCCGAATGATGCATAAATCTCTTCCGAAAAGGCTCGCTCGCCCCATGAATACAGGGCTCTTTGGCTCGATCGGCGCGTGTGCTTAATCGTCACCCGCTGTGACGCTGACGCACAGGCCGGACAGACGCCTTCGCGTCGTTGCGCACACCGAGAAGGACTCTGTATTCGTAGCACGAGCCGATGACACAGGATACACGGCGTATGCAAGTTGCGGCGCGATGTAATGCAACTGGCGGGTACAGACCCCGGGGCGCGTGCCGGGCTGGCGTATCACGACCCCGTCGAGCGGCGCCCGCGCACGCTCTGCGATCTGCCGTTCGATGCCTGCACCGAATCGATCGAGGTCGTCGGGACCTGTAAGACCATCGCCAGGTGCCGCACGCGGCGCGCCGTCCGCTCAACGTGAAGCGCTCGATGCCGGCAAGCCGGACGTTGCGCGCGAAGACGCAAGCCGGCGACCGGTGCGGGCGCCGCACGAGCGCGAGCGCCGTGACACGCCCGCCCGCTCGGCTCGCCCCCTCGCCGAGCGCCTCCCGCCCCTCGACAGCGACGCCGGCGCCGGCGACCGGGCGAACGACGCCTTCGGGCGTTCGCGACTCGGCATCGAGGTCGTCGACCTCCAGCCACGGGTCGGCGCCGGGTGCCGTGCCGGTCGGCCCGCGGGGGGATGGCACGCCACGTCGCCGCCGTCCCCGTGCCGCGCGGGGGTCCGGGTGCGCACTCCGGCAAAGTCGATCACCGATTCCGGTGCCACGCCGATCACCCGATCCGGTCAAGCCGATCACCTGTCGGAGCGAAGCGACGCAAGGGGGGAGCGGGGAAACAGGGCGGCGGAGGGGTCTCCCCCCGGCGGTGACGGGACACACCGACGACGCCCGCGCGGTCGACACCCGGACCCGCCCGGAGAACGTTCGCGCGTCGGGTGGACGGGCCCTCACCCCCTGCCCCGTCATGTGTGAGCGAGGGGGCGGGAAACAGGCCGAGTGAGGCGTCTCCGCCGGGGGCGGTGTGCAGGGGCGCGCCCGCGCCGTCGCTCGCCTCGGCGCAACGGGTGAGGGGGACGACGCGCCGGGCGCAGCGGCTGCGGGCGGGCGTCCGGGTCGAGGGGGCGGTGACGGAGGGGGGAAGGGAAACGGGACGAAGGGCGGCGCCGCCCGAAACGAGCCGACGAGGAATCATCCGATGCATGAAGACGCACCGACCACGCGCGCACTCGCGCTGCCCCGCACCTTCGACGCGGCGGCGGCGGCCTCGCCCGAGCGCCGGCTCGGGGTGTTCGTCGATTGCGAGACCACGGGCGCGGACTGGGCGCGGGATGTGGTGGTGGAGCTCGCGCTGCTGCCGTTCACCTATACCGAGGACGGGCGTCTCGCCGAGGTGCTGCACGACGCCGCGCAGGTGCACCGGCGCGACCCTGCGCGGGCGCCCGCGACCGGGACGGGCGACGACGCCCGCAGCGGCCACATCGACGTGGCGGCGGCGAGTGCGCTGATGGCGCGCGCGGACCTCGTCGTCGCCCACAACGCCCGGGCCGACCGCCCGTTCGTCGAGCGGCTGGTGCCGGCTGCGCGCGCGCGGCCCTGGGCCTGCTCGCGGCTCGAGGTGCCGTGGCGGGCAGCGGGTGCGCCGAGCGATGCGCTGCACTGTCTGCTCTGTCACTACGGGGTGTTCGCCGAGCGCCGCCACCGCGCGCTCGCCGACTGCGAGGCCGGCGTGTGGCTGCTGGGCCGGCACCTCCCCGGCACCGGGCGCGGGGTGCTCGCGCTGCTGCTCGAGGCGGCGCGGGCCGAGACGGTGCGCCTGTGGGCGGTCGGCTCGCCGCTCGCGGCCCGGGGGCGGCTCCGCGCGCGGGGCTACCGCTGGATGCCGGAGCCCCGGGGCGGGATTCCGCGGGCGTGGTGGACGGAGGTTGCGCCCGAGCTCGTCGAGTCCGAGCGGGCGTGGCTCGCCGGGGCGGTCTACGCGGGCGCGCCCGCGCAGGTGGCGCTTCGCCGGGTGAGCGCGCGCGAGCGCTTTCGCGCCGACTCCGCCGACTGCGCCTCGTTCACCGACACCGGCCGCTGAGGGCGGCCGATATCCGTATCCACTCCAGGGAGGGAGACCACACTATGGAGACGTCGACGTTCGAACGACCCCGGATGGGCGCCCGCGCGCTCGCCGAGGCCCTGGCCCGGCGGGCCGAGACGGTGTGCCGCCACTACCTGCCCCGCGGGCGCAAGGAAGGGCGGTACTGGATGGTGGGCAACGTCGCGGGCGAGCGGGGGCGCTCGATGTACGTGCGCCTCGGCGCCCCCGGTGCGGTCGGCTACTGGCGCGATGCGGCCACCGGCGAGCACGGGGACCTGCTGGAGCTGCTTCGCCTTCAGCGCGGCGATGCGGGCATGCGCCCTGCGATGGACGAGGCGCGGCGCTTCCTCGGGCTCCCGATGGCGCCGCGGCCCGCAGCCCCGGCTTGCGAGGGGCTCGGCGACCGCGCCGAGGCCGCGCAGCGGCTGTGGCGGCTGTGCCGCCCCGTCGAGGGGACGCCGGCCGAGGCGTATCTGCGCGCACGAGGCATCGCGCCCGGGCGCGAGCCCGCGTTCGGGTTCCACCCCACGCTCTACTACCGAGACGCCGACGGTGCGTTCTCGACCTTCCCCGCGCTGGTGGCCCGGGCGGTCCACCCCGACGGCACCTTCGCGGGCGTGCAGCGCACCTACCTCGACCCCGCGCGGCCCGCGAAGGCGCCGGTGCCGGATGCGCGCAAGGCGATGGGGCGCATCTTCGGCGCCGCGGTGCGGCTCGGGGCGGCGGACGGGGCAACCCTCGCCGTCGCCGAGGGCATCGAGACCGCGCTCTCGCTCGTGACCGCCCGGCCCTCGCTCCGGGCCGCCGCCGCGCTCACCGCCGCGAGCCTCGGCGCCTTCACCCCGCCCGCCGGTGTCGAGCGGGTGCTGATTGCCCGCGACGGCGACCGCGCAGGGCGCGACGCCGCGAAGCGACTGCACGCGCGCTGCCTCGCGCGCGGCCTCGCCGCCACCGTCGTCGCGCCCGCGCACGGCGACTTCAACGACGACCTCCGCGCCCTGGGGCCCGCGGCCGTCGCCGCGCGGCTCGACGCCGCCTGACCGATCCCCGCGCCCCGCCGCATCCCCCGTCCGCGAGCGCACCGCTCCCGGGCCACCTCTCCCCTCTCGAGCCGGAGGCTTCTCATGGCGACCTTCTACCACCGTGGCGACCACGCCATCGTGAGCTTCAGCGCCGACGTGACCCCCGAGGAGATCACCGACCTCGTCGACGCCGTCGACCTGCTCGTCGACTTCTACCACTACCGCGACGTCCTCCTCCTCATCGACTCCGCGGGCGGGCTCGCCCCGGCGCTCGACTACTACCTCGAGGCGGCGCGGCGCTGGCGCGCGCGGGGGGTGCGGCTGCGCACCCGCTGCATCGCCTCGGCCCGAAGCGCCGCCGCGCTGATGCTCTCGCTCGGCGACGAGCGCAGCGCCGAGCCCGGCGCCGCGCTGCACTACCACCGCGTGCGGGCCCTCGTCAGCGGGACGCTCACCGCCGACGCGGCGAGCACGCTCGTCACGGAGCTGCGCGACCACGACCGCGCCATGGTCGCGCGGCTCGTCGAGCGGGCGATGCGCTCCGACACCCCCTGCGGCCCCTGCGCCGCCGAGCCCGCCGACCTTCCGGTGCTGCGCCACCTCGCCGAAGGGACCGCCTCGCGCGGGGTCCGCACCCTCGCCCGCGCGGTGGGGCGAAGCGTCGGGCGGGCCGTCAGGCGCGGCGACCGCCGGGCGCTGGCGCGTCTGTACGAACGCCTCCTCGGCCTCGACCTCCCGGTCTCGCCCGCGCTCGCCCGCACGCTGCGGCTCATCGACCACGTGGGGCGGCCCGAGCCGGCCGCGGCCGCGCCCGAGGGCCCCTGCGGGCTCGCCGTGCCGGAGTGGCGCGCGCTCTACCCCCCGGCGGGCGAGGTCCCCTACGCGACGCTCACCCGCCACCTGCTCGCCATGGGCGAGACGGGCTCCGGAAAAACTGCCTCGGTCATCCTCCCCGTGGTGGCGGCACTCGCTGCGCGCGGCCCCGAGGCCTTCGCCGGCGCGTTGGTCATCGACCCGAAGCGCGAGCTCGGTCCGGTGCTCGCGGACGCGGCCCCCGAGCGGGCGCAGCGCATCGAGCCCGGCGCGCTCGGGCTCGACATCATGGCGGGCGCGACTTGGGCGCTCGACGACGACCTCGCCGCCGGGCGCTGGCTCACCGCCGCCACCCGGGTGCTGCTGCGCATCGTCTCGTTCGTCCCGAGCTCGCCCGCCCGGGTGCTCGCGGACCACGTCCCCGACGACTCGAACGCGGAGTTCTTCGACCGCAACGGCACCGACCTCGCCCGCTGCGTCCTCGCCTTCATCCTCATGCTCACCCGCGAGGACACGCCCCCCGCCGCCGGGTGGTGCGCGGGCGACGCCGAGGCGCTCGGCTGGTGCGCGGCGCTCGCCGAGCGCGCGGCCGGCCCCGCGAACCTCGTCGCGCTCACCGCCTGGGCGCTCGAGAGCGCCCTCACCGCCCCCCTCGACGGCGCATCGTCCACGTTCACCGTCGGCGGCGACGACGAGGACGACGACGTGAAGGCCGAGCCCCGCTGGCTCTTCGCCCGCATCGCCGCGCGCGCCCGCGCGGTGTGGGGCGCAGCCCCCGGCGAGGGCCGCGACCTCCTCGAGCGCGTCGCCGACTACTGGGCCCCGATGGTCCCCATCGAGAAGCAGTACGCGGGGGTGCTCGCCACCGCGCGGCTCGTGTGCGCCGAGCTCGCCGACCCCGTCGTCGCCTCGACCCTCTACCTCGGCTGCGAGCCCGCCTGGCGCAGGCTGTGCGCCGCGGGCGGTGCGCTCGACCTCGCCCCGCTCGTCGCCCCCGGCGCCCCGGGGCGCCTGCTCGTCTACCAGCCCTCGCTCGACGCCCAGGGCACCCTCGTCGGCAGGGTGCTCAAAAGCCTGTTCTTCGAGGCGGTGCTCGCCGACCCCGCCCGCGCCCCGGGCGCCGCGGTCCATCCCCTGCCGCTCGCCGTCTTCGTCGCCGACGAGGCGCACCGCTACGTCTCCAGCGACCGCCACGGCGAGCAGAGCTTCCTCGATATCGGCCGCGCGTTCGGCGCGGCCTGCGTGCTGGCCTGCCAGTCGGTCGCGAGCATCGAGCACGCGCTCGCCCACGGCGCCGGCACCCGCGTCCAGAACGACGCCGCCGTCGCGATATTGTGGAACAACACCGCGACGAAGCTCTTCTTCCGCTCGACCGACGACGCCACCGCCGACCGGCTCGAGCGCCTCGCCCCGGTGCGCGGCGGCCTCGCCCCCGTCACCCGCGTGCGCCCGCTCTCGGCGCTGGCCCCCGGCGAGTGCTACGCCGTGCTCGCCGACGGGCGCTTCGAGCGCGCCCGGCTCGAGGGCTACGGCCTCGGGCGAGGCGCAGAGACCGAGGCGCAGGCCCCGCGGCGGCAGCGGGCGAGGCGCCGCCCCGACACCCCCGACACTCCCGACACCAAGGAGCGATAGCCATGACCGGTGAGCGCGAGACGACCCATCCCTGCTACGACTTCCGCCCCTGCACGTGGTGCGGCGCGACGGTGCTGCCGAGCGACTTCCGCGACCTCGCCTCGGCGAAGGAGTACCACATCGTCGGCGCCTGCCAGCGCTGCCAGGACGTGCTCTACCTCGCCGAGCCGCAGCATCGCCCGGGGCCGAAGCTCGTGCTGCGAGACGGCGTGGTGGTCGCGACCGCCCTCGAGGGCGGCGTGCTCGCCGAGCTCGCCGTGCTCCCCTTCATCTTCGTCGCGGCGGAGGCCCGCATCGCCTGGGAGCCGCGCTTTCTTCTGCGCGCAGGCCTCGGCCTCGCCCCCCTCGACCGCTTCGAAGAGCTTACCCCCATGCGCGGGCCCTGGGCCAAGCACCAGCTCCGGGTCGCCGAGGTGTGCGCCGTCGACCACCCGCGCGTGCGCGCCACGCTTGCGGGCGCGGCGCTCGTCGTCGGGCTCGACCGCGCAGCGCTCGATGCGGTGCGCGCCGGCTGCCGCGTGCCGCCGGAGGTTCCGCTCGCACCGCTCGCCGACACCGTCCCGTGGCGGGCCCTGTACCACCACCCCCTGCTGCCCTTCGAGCGGTTCGTGCGCAGCTTCCACCTCGACCCCGAGGGGACGCCCGGCGCCCGCCCGTCGGTCCTGCGTCTGGCGGCGCTCATCGCGGCGACGCTCGAGCTGCCGGCGCCCGCCGGCCCGCCGCCCGCGCGCATTCCCTTCCTCTGCCTGCTCGGGGCCTGTCGCGCGCAGTTCGGGGGCGGGCGGTGACGGCAGCTTCGCTCTGACCGCGCAGTCAGTTCACGAAGGCTGTTCGCCAAATATCTGCGCTTCTACGCAGCCATCGACACTTGCGCGACCGACGGCCTCGAGGTCGACACGGGCGTGCTCGCTGCCTCGTTCCTCCAGACTGCCCCCCGCCGAGGCGACCAGTGTTGTGCCCCAACTCGACGCGCTCGCCGTCGGCGCGGTCTCGCGCCCCCCGTGGCGTGGCGGTGGAGGACCGAGCCGCGGCCGTGGGGGCGACGGTGCGTCCGGGGCCGGGCCACGGCCTGCTGGGCCAAAGGCCGCCCCTGTGCAGCGCGGAGTCCGCCCCGGCGCCGTCCGGGCGGCCTTGAACCGAGGCGCAGCGCCCGCTACTGTCACCCCAATCCGCGCCCACCAGAGAAGGAGCGTCACCATGACAGGAGAGAAGAAGCCCCGCTATCCCTGGGGCACCGAGACCCCGGGACCGCGCTTGAACGCGACCTGCGACAAGGCCGAGAAGGGTCTCAAGCTGGTCGACCAACCTGGATACAGACAGATCACCGAGCACGTCGACCACGCCGTCCAGGAGCTCCGGCCCCTGGTCGACTCCATGGAGTTCGTCGCGCGCGCGGGCCTGCTGCGGCCCAGGGCGCAGCCCGACGACACCGTGCAGGGCGCGCAGGTCCTTGAGGCGGTGCGCGCAGTGCACGAGGCGCTCGTGATCCTCAACGCATCGACGGCGCTGACCTTGGGCTCCCGCTGGGAAGCGCTCGCCGGGGCGGTGGAGACGCTCATCGGCCTGGCCAGGGCCGGCGCGAAGCACGGCATCGCGGGCACGGGAGAGGCCGACCCGAACGACCCCTGGCAGCCGTTCGAGGCCTGACCCCTCCGGCCATTGGACTCGCATCGCCCCGGGGCCGGACACACCGCACGGCGTCGCGTCCGCCCGGGCCGTCCGCCCCCGTGTGAAGCCCACCGGCGCCTGCACGGAGCCTTGCCCGGCGTGATACGCGCCTTCGGGCTGCTTCCGAGCACCTTGCACCGTCGCCTTTCCGTGCGCGCAGCGACGGTCCTGTCCGCTCGCCTTTGCAACTCGCGTCATGTCGGTCCATACTCTGTGCCATTGCGAGGTGGCGCTCGCCATCTCGACCGAACAATGGGCGGTCCCAGGTGGAGAGCTCGTCTTGTCGTGAGCACCAGAAATCTCGCGTCCAACGCACGGGTGAGCCGCACGAAGTGATCGGATTATTCGTGCCGACGCTACCCGCATCCACCACCCGGACCGCCTGTCACCGAACGGAGGATAGGCGCATGCACAGAGCGATGCCGGCATCACCGCAGGCGGGACACGCCGAGCCCAGACGCCTTCTCGACACCGAGGAGGCTGCCCGTTACCTGCGGCTCAGCCCCCGCACCCTGGAGCGATATCGGGTGACCGGCGAGGGGCCCGAGTTCATCAAGATGGGGCGGCGCGTCTTCTACGAGCAGCACAAGCTCGACGAGTGGCTGGAGACACGGCGCCGACGCTCCACCTCCGACCCCGGGCCGGCGCCCGTGAAGCACTGAGCCGCCGCCCCGGGCCGCCACGACGCGCGCCGGCCGGCGTGGCGTACGTGGGCCGGCGCGCGTGCGCCATCGGTCCACTGCCCGTCGCCCGCCATGTCGTTCGGTCCCGCAGCGGCCGGGGGTGGCGGGAGGCGCCGGGGTTCGGCGCATTCATCGTCGAGTCCCTCCTGTGGCCCGACGTGTGGCGTGCGCCGTGGACGGCCTCGCGGCGCTCGCCCGGTGCATGGCGCTCGATGTCCGGCCAGGCGCCGACGGGCGACGCCCGCACCCGAGACGTTGCGCCTTGCGGGGATCCCCAGGGAAGCAGGGACCGCCGCGCCCGCTCGCCCACCGGTGATCTTGAAGAGCGGGCCGTCGTGAGCGCGCTGCGTGCGTGACGGTCGCGGGAGACGCCGCCCGGACGATCCCCGTCGGCGTCGCCGCCCCGCAGCCGTCCTCCCGGGCATCACGGACTCCATGACCGACGGCGCCCGACCGGCGCCTGCCCTTCGTGATCCGATCCGCCCACACCCGGCCGTCGTCGGGACGCATCGGCAACCCGACGTACCAGTGGCGCGAGGGGATGCGGGAAACGGAGCGCAGAGGGGGGCTTCCCGAGGGACGGGGGGACGTCACTTGCGTCGCGGGCCTCGTGCCGTGCGTCAGTGGGTGACGGGAGGCGGACGGAAGAGGGAGCGAAGACTGCCGCCTCGAACGACCGATGCCTTCGTCGCGCAGCGACCCGGGGTGACGCGCGATGCGTTGGGACGGCCGGACGTCCATGGGGACTGCTGCGCACCGCGGCGCGGCGCAACCGGCGACACTGGAGGAGATCACACCGATGAGAGCCACCGTCGAGGTCGTGCGGCCCGAGCTCCGGCACGCCGCGGCGGAGGTGCCGAGACGCCTGACTGCGTCGGGGAGTGCCGCATCAGGCCCGCACGACGGCCCCGGCGACCGGCAACGGCCGATGGGCGAGGCCCGGGTCCGAAGCGGGGATGGCACAGGCGCCCCGACGACGCAGCGGCAAGCCTACAGCTACACCGTGCTCCGGTACGTCCACGACGTGGTCTCGGGAGAGCGGCTCAACGTCGGCATCCTGATGCACGCCCCCGCGAGCCGCTTCCTGAAAGTGCGCACCCGCAAGACACCCGGCCGGCTGAAGCGGGCGTTCCCCGACCTCGACGCCGCAGCGTTCGCCGGCGCCATGGAGGCGGTCGAGCGCGGCCTCGGCGCGCTCGTGCACCAAGCCGACCGCTCCCTGGGCGACGCACGCACAGATGCCCGGTCGATTGCGGTGCGGGTCGTGCCCGACGACGACAGCGCGCTCCAGTGGTCGCCGGCCGGGAGCGGGCTGACGGTCAACGCGGCCCGCACGTTCGAGCGGCTCTACGAGCGCTACGTGACCCGGTACGACGTCTCGTCGGCGGACGGTCGTGAGTGAGACGACACGCGCGGGGCGAAGGTGGCGGCGTCGCGCGCCGGTGTTGCAGGCCAGACAGGACGCCGCCGCGGGAGGACTCGGGACATGACGGCACGGATTGCGGATGGGGCGGCACGCGCCAGCACAAGCGCTGAGCGGGAACGACCTCCTGGACCTGCGGGTGAACAGGACGCAAGCGCCGGGGCTCGTCGAGACGACTGTGCGCCACACCGCCGCACGGGTGGCCGAGGCCCCGGCCGAGGCGGCGCCGGGTACCCGCACGCGGCCTACGCCGTCGCGAGACACCTCCAGAACCGCTACGTGCGGCTCACCCTCCAGGTGCCGCGCCAGTGCGCCGGCGCAGGCGTCCTCGTCGCGCTCGCAGCGCACGCGCTGGTCCTGTCCGAGCACGCCACCCTCGGACCGCTCGCGGCGCCTGCGCCCGAACAGGCCACGCTCGATGCGCTGAGGGACCTGACCCGCCGCGAGGTGGACGCGCTCGGGGCGCGGGCGCGCACCCTGCGCGAGGCGTACGGGCCGGACCTCTCGGCCGAGGGTGCCACCGAGGCGCTGGCCCGCCTCGCCGCCGGCGTGCTCTCGCCGCTCTCGGCCCAGCTCGACCTGCGCGCCATCGGCGAGGCCGCCGCCGAGCGCGCCGCCGTCGAGCACTACGGGCAGCGGCTGCTCGAGCGCGGCGCGAACGTCGACCCCACCGCGCTCGAGCGTCTCCTCTCGGCCTATCCGTCGCCGGACTTCCCCATCGACCGCGCCGAGGCGAAGGACCTGTTCACCGACGTGCGTGCGCCCACCGAGAGCGAGCGTCTCCTCGCCGAATCGCTCGGCGGGGGCGCGGACCGTGCCCTCGCCCTCCTCTCGACCGAGCGCCCGTCCGGCGCCGGGGGCGACGAGGGTGCGCCGTGAGGGGCGCGCGCCGAGCACCGCCGTCGGGGACCCGCCCCGGGGTGCGCCACCGGGGGGATGCGAGCCACGCAGCCGACGGGGCATGGCGGCGCTGCGGCCACCACACGCGCTCGAACGCCGAGCGCGCGAGCGGCAGACGTCGAGCCGCACGGATCGCGATCGCAGGCGTGCCGGCGCAGACCATCAGGGTGCGCTTCGAGATGCTGGTTGGGAGGGCGCCCGCGGGGCCGCGGTGCGCGACTGGGCGTGGCGCCGATCTCGGCTTCGAGGAGGGACAAGACCATGGCGAAAATGGGGAAGAAGGCGATGTTCTGCACCGCGTGCGGGAGCACCAGCGTGTCCGTGTTCTATCCGACACCGGAGCCCGTCGCACGCCGGGTGATCGAGGCGGCCTCGCTCGACCGGGCGGAGCTCGAGGTCCTCGAGCCGAGCGCCGGGACCGGGAATCTGGCGCGGCGCGCGGCCGAGCGTGGCGCGGTCGTCGACTGCGTCGAGCTCCAGGCGGGCCTCGCCGCCGAGCTCTCGCGCTCCGGTCGCTATCGCAACGTCTGGCAGGGGGACTTCCTGAGCCGGGAGCCCTGCGCCCGCTACGACCGGGTGGTCATGAACCCACCGTTCGAGAACGGGGCGGACGCGGCGCACGTCGAGTACGCAGCGGCGTTCCTCAAGCCGGGCGGCGTACTGGTGGCGGTCGTCTCGCGCATGGCGGGGCGGCGCGAGAACAGGCGTGCGGACAAGGCGTTTGCGGCGTTCCTCGATCGGACGCGGGCGCTTCGCACGACGCTTCCCGAGAACGCGTTCAAGGCGGTCGGCACGGGGGTCGCGTGCGACCTGGCCCGACTTCCGCAACTCATGGCTGAAACGCGTATAACGCATTGATTTCTGGTCCACGCAAGCCAAAGGTCGGCACTACAAGGTGCCGGAGCCAAGGGGAGGACGAGGGGGTCAGACGCGGATACGCGGGGGCGGTTGGGCCGGTAGATTCAGCTTCAGTTGTTGAAGGAGGAGCTGGTGGTCGGGGTCGGGCTGGGTGTAGCGCGGCAGGACCAGTTCGCGCCCATCGGTGCTTGGCAAGTGCACGTCGACCATTTGCATGGTGGCGAACTTCTCCAGCACCGCCCGGGGCGTGAGTCCGGGGGCACACGAGCGGGTGCGTTGCTTCAACGTCACAAGCAGGCAATAAGCGATGAAGGCGACGAAGATGTGGGCTTCGATGCGGTGGTCGAGTTGATGAAAGACGGGGCGGATGGCGAGGTCGTGTTTGAGTTCTTTGAACGCTTGTTCGATCGTAAGCATCCGGAGAGGACCGCGGGACATGAGGCCCGCCCCGCGACCCGGCGGGTTCGAAGACGCGGCGTGAGGTGAGAACCGGCCTACGCGGCCAGGGCTTGGTCCCGGGCGGCTTTCCAGTTCCAGGGCAGCAACTCGTGCACCCGGGTGTGCGGCAGCTCGGCGATGCGCGCGAGCACATCGGCGAGCCAGGCCTGCGGGTCGATGTCGATGGTCTTGGCGGTGACGATTCGTCGGTTGACGCCTTCGCGGGGCAGGTGGATTGACGGCAAAGGGGTGAGCGGCGGTTGGTGGTGGCCATCACCGGAGATCGATCGTCGGGCCCCATGCCGGCCGATTTGAGGGGTTGACCGTCGAGGGCAATCCCGCGGCACAATGTGGTACATCCACGCCGTTCATCGGGGGGTCACGCCATGCAAACGCCACATGGTTTGGGCACACTTCGTTCCCTCCACTTGTCGGTCATCCTCGCCGTCCTGGCGATCACGCATGCGGTTGCCGAGACACCGGACGACGGACGTCTTCGCCAGTTGGCAGGCCAGTCCCAGACCTACACAAACGAGGTGCGGGCGCTGCTAGCCAAGGGCGCGGACCCCAATGTTCCCGGCCAGGGCGGGCGGACGGCGCTGCACGGCGCAGCTCGCATCGCCGCAGCGGAAACCATGCAGGCGCTGCTGGAGGCGGGCGGCGATCCCAACCGCGGGGACGAGGACGGCAACGCCCCGTTGCACTTCGCGGCCCAGAGCGCGCCGCGCGCGATGTCGATAGGCGGCGAGGTTGACACCATCCGCCTGCTTCTGCGCGCCGGCGGCGATCCCAACAAGGCCAATGCGCGGGGCCGGACGCCGCTGCACATGGCCGCGCGCGACCCCCTCGGGGAAGGGGCGGTGCGGGCGCTTGTCTCCGGCGGCGCGGACGCCGGCCGCAAGGACCGGTCGGGGAACACGCCGCTGCACGCCGCCGTCGGCCCCAATCTCGGCCAGCCGGGCGTGGTGCGGACGCTGCTGAATGGGGGAGGGGATCCGAGTGCCCGGAACGGCGACGGGCTCACGGTCCTGCAACTCTTCGTCCGGGCGGCGCCGGACCAGGGCGACGCAACCGCCATCCTGATCGACGCCGGCGCCGACCCAAATCGCAAGTACCCCAACGGCGACGCACCGCTCCATGCCGCGATCCGGGAGGGTGGCAGCAAGGGCAAGGTCGAGGTTGCCGAGGCGCTTCTGGCCGGCGGCGCCGATCCCTGCATTCGGGATGCCAAGGGATTCATCCCGTACAGCGTCGCGCGGGAGGGCGGCGCCATCCACCGCGCGCTCGACCGCGCGGACGGCCATGAACTCGCCTGCGACAAGAAGGGAGAGCGCGTCGCGGAAGGCGAGAGCCGCACGATGCAGGCGCGGACCCGCGTCAACATCAGGAGCGGCCCGGGCACGCAATACGACAAGGTGGGGCTGCTGGACACCGGCCAGGAGGTGCGGGTGATCGAGGAGGCGGGCGACTGGCTGAGGATCGAGGGGCCGGAAGGCGGCGAGGCCTTCGTCCACGCGTCGTTCCTCGTCGAGGCAGGCGCGCAGGTGGCCCTGGAGCCCCGATGCGCCGGACTTCAGAAAGGGGCCAAGTGCTGGAAGGAACTTGCGGACAAGCCCGGCTGCCATGTCTGGGACACCTATCTTCACATGGACCAGACCGTCGCGTGGTCCGGTGCCTGTTCCGCCGGCATTGCCGTGGGGGAGGGGACGCTCGTCTGGACAAGGGAAGGCAAGTCCACAGAGCAAACCGGAGCGCTTGACCGCGGCAAGAGGCAAGGACAATGGACCGTCCGCTACGCCAACGGCACCGTGATGGAAGGCCCCTTCGTGAACAGCAAGCATCACGGCCGCTGGGTCATACGCTACGCCAGCGGAGCGATCCATGAAGGGGAGGTCGTGGACGGCAGGAAGCATGGAAGATGGGTAGAGCGATCCCGCCACGGCGCGGTCGAAGAGGGCGAGTACGTGAAAGGGAAGAAGAGCGGCCAATGGACCATGCGTTTCAAAAGCGGTGACTTGCAGGGAAGGCTGTACGAGAACGGCAAGTACGAACTACACGGCCGCTACAGATCCACATACAAGCAATATACGGACGAGGGGTATTACGAGCATGGCAAGAAGCGGGGCCGGTGGGTAGATCAGGACCCGATATCCACAGGTGAAGGCGAATATGTCGACGACAAGCGGCAGGGGCGCTGGGTCATTCGATTTGTGAGAGGGGGGAGTGCAGAAGGCCCCTATGTAGGAGGCACGAGGCACGGCCGCTGGATCGAGCGCTCCGCCAAGGGCAGCGTTTTTGAAGGCCCTTATATGCACGGCAAGAGGCATGGCCACTGGGTTAATCGCTTCTCCGACGGCAGGGTTGAGAAAGGTCCCTATGTAGACGGCAGGAAGCAGGGCCGCTGGATCGAGCGCTCCGCCAAGGGAACCCTGTTTGAAGTGAACTACGAAAACGGCAGGTACACCGATATGAAAATGATACGATGAATGGCGGTGGCTTACTCCACGGTGGCGACCTCGGCGCGCCATACCTGTTCGAGGCGTTCCTGTATATGGAGGTTGATGGCATGGATATCGGGCATGGGACAGCTCGATGTGTGTGACCGGAACGAGGCGTTCGGCTGAGATGAGGTTTTCCAGTTGAATTGGCAGCGGTCCGCTGATCGAGAACGACGTGGTCCTTGCCGGCTGGCTCACCTACTCCCCGGGTTCGCACCGAGTTTCCAGGCTCGCATGGGTGGGGTCCCTTGGTTGTCGGCGTCTCGCGCCTCACCCGAACCGGATGGGTGGCGCCCAGCGTGCTTTCCGGGCGGCGCAGCGGTGCCGCCGCGCGCGTATTCCGCGCCGTCCCGAGTTGCGGCGCCACGATCGGCCGAGCCAGCGACCTCTCAGCAGGACGGTGCCGGCCGGCCTTGGCGATACCCGCTGTACGGATTCTTGCAAACCAGAGCTCGCGACTTCGTCACGCGATACGGGTTGTCGAATCGCCGTCGATGTTCTGGCTCGACATCGGCCGTCATTATGACGTTCATATGAACCTTCATCGCAACCCTCCGGCGTAGTTTTCAATTGCCGACATCTTGATATTTTGACCGACTGGTCTCACAAGATGTTGTGTAGCCGGAATCGAATGAGATTCCTTGTCTGGCACCGGATCGCGGGGAGAGGTGCGGATGACGGAGGAACGGTGGTTTGATCGGGAACTTGCGACATGTGTAACCCTCCGGGGTAGGCCGCCTGTTGCTTGGGGGAGTGTCCGGGCATGGCACGGACGGTGTTAACCACAGTTGACAGTACGGCGGCCCGATCCTGCCCGCCGGACGCTTGAGCCGGTTTTCCAAACCGGTTCCGCAGCAATCTCCGCCAACGCGTTGGCGTGGCGGGGAGATCCGCCGGCTCCGCCGCGCCCCTGTCCGCCCCGGACGGCGCGGATTGGTGAGCCGCCGGGTCCCCAGGGGACGCGAAAAATAGTCTCATATCGGGACAATGTTTCACGTGAAACATAGGTCAACAGTGCTGACCTTTGTTTCACGTGAAACATTGGACGGCTCGGGGCGTATCCGGTATGGGTTGCCCTTTCCCCGTCGCGCTATCGATATAATCCCCAATCCGAACACCTGACCCGGAGGACCACGATGAACGGAACCGGCTTCTCGTTAGCGACATATTGGGGCGGACCCGCGGGCTCGTTTGCCGCGATCGTGCTCGGGGACCGGGCTTTCTCGGTCGCGGGCGTCTACCCCGCGTACAGGGACAGCGCGCGCGGCAAGGCCGGCCCCCTCACGGCGACCGGCGACATCCAGGACATGCTTGAGGGATGGGACCACAATTTCCCGGTTCTTCAGGAGATCGTCGCCTTCATCGAGGATGAGGGTGAGGAGAGCGACCGGTTCGCCGACGTCTCCGCCCTGATCGACGGCCTCCGCGCGCTGCCGCCGGTCCAGCGGCCGGGCAAGATCCTGAACGCCGCCCAGAACTTCCAGGAACATGTCGACGAGATGATCCGCGCCGGCAATACGCCCGGAGACGGTCCGAAATTTACCGGCGACCGGTCGACCTCGATGCCCTATCTGTTCCTGAAGGCGTCTACCGTGCTGGCCGGCGCGAATGACGACATCGCCATTCCGCGCGGCATGGAAAGGATCGACTGGGAGGCCGAGATCGCCTGCGCGATCTGGAAGGGCGGCAAGAGGATCGGCGCGGACAAGGCGCTCGACCACATCGCCGGATGGATGACCACCAACGACGTCTCGTGCCGCGACCTCAACATGCGTCCCGACCGCCCCGCTCTGAAGTCGGACTGGTACGGCGGCAAGAGCCACGAGAACTTCGCGCCGATGGGCCCCGTGATGGTGCCGAAGGCCTTCGTGGCGGACCACATGAACCTGTTCATCCGGCTCACGCTCAACGGCGAGGTCAAGCAGGACGGCAACACCTCGCAATTCATCTACACTCCCGAGGAGCAGATCGAGTTCGCTTCCAACGTTTCGGGCGTCGAGGTGGGCGATGTCTTCGTCTGCGGCACCTGCGGCGGCGTCGGGATGGGAACCGGCACCTTCCTCAAGGTTGGCGACACGATGGAAACCGAGGTCGAGGGCCTCGGGAAGATGACCAACCG
>CAZSPS010000021.1:0-2636 GCA_964608875.1 uncultured Ectothiorhodospiraceae bacterium | reverse complement strand
GGGCGGACGAGGAGCGGGACGGACGCCTGGAAGCGGAGGCGCGTGCGGGCGAGGCGGAGGCGCGGGTGAGGGAGCTGGAAGCCCGCCTTCGTTCCCGGTCCGGCTAACTAAGTTCTCGCGGCGGCGGTCGCCGGGACCGCCGTCAGAAGCGAACGCCGAAGCGCAGCGTGACGCCGTAGCCGCCGCCATCGTCGTGCGGATCGAGCTCGATGCCTGAGCTGATGTCCGGGGTCCGGGAGCCGCCGCCGGACGGGGTGAAGCGCAGGCCGAACCGCCACTGCGAGCCCGTGCCGTCCGTCTGCCCGAAGCGCGCCCAGGGAACGCCCGTGTAGCGCCCGTCGAACGCCGGCAGCCCGTAGCCCACCTCCGCGTTCAGGCGCTCGCCGGCGCCGGAGCGCCCGCCGTCCGCCGCCTCGGCCTTCATGCCGTCGGACATGCCGAGCGCGAACAGCGCATCCACCCCTCCGTCCGTGGAGCGCATCCCGTAGCCGCCGCCGAGCGACAGCGCGAGCCCGCGCTCCGAGGACGGCGAGAGGTCGTAGCGGAGCTCGCCCGAAACGCCCCACTCGCGCGTGCCGGACGCCTCGTGCGCGAGCAGCGAACGCGTGCGCAGGTCCATGGAGAGCCCGCGCGCGGGGGCGGTATAGAAGAAGCCGACCCCGAGGTCCACGCCCATGCCGTCGTCCATGCCGCCGCCGTCGTGGAGCAACCCGAGCTCGGCGAGGGGGATCAGCAGCGCGCCGCTCTCGGTGGGAGCCACGTCGCGCAAGCCTTCGAGACCGACGCGCACCCGGTGCGTGTCGGCCGCCGACGCCGCGAGACGGCCTTCCACCGCGTCCGAGGTCGTGCGCATGGCCACCACGTCCGCCTTCACCGTCAGGGAGAAGCCATGCGCGGCCTCGGGCGCCAGCACCTCGCCCCGCATCCCGGCCGCGGCCATCGTGAGGTCCATGCCGGTGCTGACCGCATCCCCGTCCTTGGGCGTGATCGTGAGGTCGCCCTCGCCGACCCCCGCCGCCGCCCACGCCGAGACCCGCTCGCCCAGGCGATAGCCGGCGTAGGGGTAGACCCCGGTCAGGGTGGTCCCGATCCCGCCCTCGTCCTCGTCGCCCCGGTAGTTGCCCTCGCCGGTGCCGTGCGCAACCGAGAGGCCCGTCATCCACGGTCCCCGCGTCCAGTCGGCCCCGAACTGGCCGGTCGTCAGCGAGCCGTCCAGCGCGAGCTCCTCGCCGCGGCCGGCGAAGGACGTGTAGGCCCCCCGGCCCCACACCGACGCGTGGCCGCCGCCGTCCGCCGTCTGCCCGGCGAACGAGAACGAGCTCGCCCGCAACACGTCGCGCGGGGCCAGGGTCTCGGGCTCCAGCCGCTCCCACGGCGCCGCCGCCGGCTCTGCGTCCGCCGCGTCCGCCACGTACCCGGCGCCCGCATCGGCGCCGCCGGACCCCAAGCGGCCCATGGACAGCCCGGCGATGGTCGCCCTCGTCTGCGGCGCGCGCGATGCATCGACGCGCAGCTTCACCGCTTCGACCGTCAGCGCCGACACCTCGCGCACGAACTGCATGCCGGCGGTCCTGGCCACCATCGTGGTGCGGGCGATCTCTTCGGCCGTCGCCACGTCGGCGATGACGCCGGCCGCAGTGGAGGGCGAGCCGAGGGTCGCGGCACCGCCCGTCGGGGCGAGCAGCGTCACCACCACCGTCTCGTCCGGCTCGTCGTCGATGTCATCGGCGACGACGGCGAGGGCGATGGTGCGCTCGGTGGCGCCCGGCGGGAACGTGAGCGGGTTCGCGCCCCGGTCCGCGTAGTCCTCGGGCGAGGCCGGGTTCGCACCGCCGCCCGCCACCGTGTAGGGGACCTCGATCGCCTGCGCGCTCGGGTTGCCGAGCCGCACCACGAACGTGAGGTCGCGGCCGCGGCCCTCGGTGACCGCGAGGGTGGACGCGCCCACGGCGAACGACACCGTCGGCGCGCCGTCGTCGTCGGTGACCGCGACGCTCGCCTCGGACGGCGCGCCCGCCGTCCAGGACGCGCTGGGCGCGCCCAGCGTCAGCGTCACCGTGGCGTCCGCTTCGTCCACCGGGTCGTCGGCGGTCGCGAGCGACACGACGGCGGTCGCGGAGTCCGCCCCGAACGTGGCTTCGGTGGGCGGCGCGCCGGACAGCACACCGGAGGGGGCCGAGACCTCGACCGCCACCGTCAGCGCCTCGCCGAGGCTCCCCTCCGTGCGCGTGAGACGGAACGCGGCGGGCGCGCCCTCCGTCACCGAGGCCGACACCGCCTCCACCGTCACCGACGACGGGTCGTCGTCCACGATGGCGAGCGTCAGCGGCGCGCCGCCCAGCGCGGCGCCGCCCGCCTCCACGTGCGCCGCGCCCACCGTCGCCGTCTCGTTCGGCTCGTCGGCGTCGTCGTCCTGGGCGGTGAGGGTGACGCTCGCCGAGGACGCGCGCGCCGGCAGGGTCAGCCGGTAGGGGGAGGCGGCGATGGCCGTGCCGTCCGAATCGTCGGACGCCGTGTAGTCCGTGCCGAGCGCGGCGGCGCCGCCGAAGGTCAGCTCGACGGTCTGGGCGGCGGCGAAGGTGGTCGCGCCGGTGCGCACGGTCAGGGTGGCCGTGCCGCCGGCTTCCGCGACCGAG
>CAZSPS010000020.1:0-3532 GCA_964608875.1 uncultured Ectothiorhodospiraceae bacterium | reverse complement strand
GTGGCGGCGCGCGCGAGCCCCAGGGCCATCAGGTTCGCCTCGGTCCCGGAGTTGCAGAACCGCACCCGCTCCACGGAAGGGAAGCGGGCGCAGACCAGCTCCGCCAGCTCCACCTCGTAGCGGTTCGGCGCCCCGAGCACGATGCCGCCGTCCAGGGCTTCCCGGAGCTGCGCGACGATGCGGGGGTGGGAGTGGCCGTAGAGCCCCGCCGTGTACTCGCCGAGGAAGTCGCGGTACTCGTGCCCGTCGAGGTCCCACAGGCGCGCGCCCTCGCCGCGCGCCACCGAGAGCGGGAACGGGTCGTAGAACAGCACCGTGCGGGTGTTGCCGCCGGGGAACGAGCGGCAGGCTTCGGCGTAGCGGGCGGCGCTCGCCGGGTTGGCCGCGGTATAGCGCTCCACCGCCTCCTCGAGGGCGGTGTCGAGGGTCATGTTGCGTGTCATCGGACGAACCTCCCTCCCCCGGCGGCCATGTCCGCTTATAATGACACGCCAGGGACCGAAGGGTCCCGGCTCATCACGAGGCGGCAGGCGCGGCTTTCCCGGAGGCGGGCGCCGCCGCCGGGCGGGGCGGGCACCCCCGCCGCGCAGGGCCGGCGCGGTCTCCCGTCCATGGAAAAGGTGCGTTGCATGACAGCGAACGGCTCCGTCCTCGTCACCGGGGGCGCCGGCTACATCGGCAGCCACGTGCTGCTCTCGCTCCGCGAGGCCGGCTACCGCACCGTGGCCCTCGACGACCTCTCGACGGGCCGGCGCGATGCGGTCCCGGACGACACGCCCTTCGTCGAGAGCGACGCCGGCGACGCCGAGACCATCGCCCGGATCGTCGCGGAGCACGGGGTCGGCGCCGTGATCCACCTGGCCGGACCCTGCATCGTGCCGGAATCGGTCGTGGATCCGCTCCGGTACTACCGCGGCAACACCGCCGCCGGCCTGAACCTCATCCGCGCCTGCATCGAGAGCGGGGTCGGGCGCTTCGTGTTCTCGTCCACGGCCGCCGTCTACGGCGTCCCGGCGGGCGCCGCCCCCGTCGGCGAGGACGCGCCGACGGCGCCCATCAACCCCTACGGCAACTCCAAGCTCGCCGTGGAGTGGGCGCTCCGCGACACCGCCACGGCCCACGACGGCTTCCGCTACGCCGCCCTTCGCTACTTCAACGTCGCCGGCGCCGACCCGCACGGGCGGGCGGGGCAGTCGACGCGCCAGGCCACGCACCTCGTCAAGGTCGCCGTCGAAGCGGCCCTCGGGCGGCGCGGCCAGGTCACCGTGTTCGGCGCCGACTACGACACCCCGGACGGCACCTGCGTGCGGGACTACATCCACGTCTCCGACCTCGCCGAGCTGCACGTCGCCGCCCTTCGCCGCGTCGAGGACGGGGACGGGGACCGCGGCCTCGTGCTGAACTGCGGCTACGGGCGCGGCTTCTCGGTGCGCGAGGTGCTGGCCGCGGTACAGGCCGAAGCGGGGGCGGCCCTCGACGTCCGCGACGGCCCGCGCCGGGACGGCGACCCCCCGCGGCTGGTCTCCGACGTATCGCGGCTGCGCGCGGCGCTGCCCGCCTGGACGCCGCGCCACGACCGGCTGGACCACATCGTGCGCACCGCGCTCGCCTGGGAGGAACGGCTGGCCGGCGGACGGCCGGAGGAGGAGGGGGCGCCGCCCCCCGCCGCCGCCCCCGTTCTCGAGACGGCGCGGGCGCCGCAGGCGGAAGAGGCCGTGCGGGCGGCGTAGACGGCCGCGCGAGGCCCTGCCCTACTCCAGATAGCGCCAGGGGCGGACGGGCTGCTCCGCCTCCTCGTCGATGGTCCAGTGGGGGATCGACATCCCCTCGCACACTTCCACGAAGACCATGCGCACGCGGGTGCCGATGCCGACCCGCGCGATCGTCTCCGGGGGCGCGAACGCGCCGTCCGGAGTCACCAGGTTGCCGGTGACCCGCAACGCCTCGTGCTCGGTGGGAACGCCCTTTTGCGTGTCGAGGTCCACGATCAGGACCATGTAGGGCACGAGGGAGCGGAACGCGGGCTGGATGGGGTGGTGGACCTCGGTGTAGGTGTGCACCGCACCCTTCGCCTCCACCGGCACCCAGTCGTACTCGCGCTCGGCCGTCCACGGACAGGCGGTGGTCGGGGGGTAGCGCAGCAGCCCGCTCTCGCGGCCGCGCTGGAGGCGGAGCTCGCCCGCGTGGCAGAAGCGGAAGAACTCGCGGTTCTCCGCGTCCACGTCGTCGATGGTGAGCGTCATCCCGAGGTACTCGCCCTGCAGCGGCATCGCTTCTTCCTCCGTCCTGCCTCGTCCGTCGCCGTCCCGCTCCGCTTCGCGCCGCCGGTCAGCCCCGCTCCATCACCAGGGCCGACCCCGTTCCGGGGTTGGCCCACCCGAGGTTCGCGCTGATCTCGGCGCCGCGCACCTGGCGGCAGCCGCCTTCGGCGTAGTCGAACGTGTGCCGGCGCCGCCCGTCCGGGCCGATGGGACAGGAGTCGTCGGCCTCGCCCCGCAGCTGGCGCACGTTCTCGATGACCATGTTCATGCCGTGGGTATAGCCCTCGCACAGATGGCCGCCGGAGGTGTTGTTGGGGCGGGCGCCGCCCAGCTCGATGGTGCCGTTCGACACGTACTCCCCGCCTTCGCCCTTGGCGCAGAAGCCGTAGTCCTCGAGCTGCAGCATGGTGGTGAAGGTGAAGGCGTCGTAGGAGCCGGTGAGGTCCACCTCGTCCGGCCCGAGCCCCGCGTTCGGCCACAGGATGTCCTTCGCGTAGTGCCCCGCGACCGTGGCGATCGGGCCGTACTGGTAGTAGGCGTCGGCGCGCGGGCGGCTGCACCGCCCGACCACGGCGCGGATGAGCGCGGGGCGCGGACGCAAGTCGCGCGCGCGCTCGGCCGAGGTGACGATGATGCAGGTGGCGTTGTCCGTCTCCACGCAGCAGTCGAGCAGGTGGAGCGGCTTGCAGATGATGCGGCTCGCGAGCACGTCCTCGACCGTATAGCGCTTGCGGTAGCAGGCCTTGGGGTTGTTGGAGGCGTGCTTGGCGTGCGCCGCCTTCACCGCCGCCACCTGCGCCGGGGTGGTCCCGTACTCGTACATGTGGCGCAGGAAGGTCGGCGCGAACAACTGCCCCGCGCTCTGCCAGCCGTAGGCGCGCTGGTGGATCTGGTCGCCGGCGATGGGCGCGGCCGAGCGCGCGCCGGTGCCACCGATCCGCACCTGGGTGTAGCCGTTCATCGCCCGGAAGATGGCGACGGTGCGGCACATCCCGGCCTCGATGACCCCGATCGCGATGCCGACCAGGGCCTCGGTGCTGGAGCCGCCGCCGTGCACGTCCATGTAGAAGTTGAGCTGGATGCCGAGGTCGCCCGCCACGAACGTCGAGAACGTGGAGTCGTTCCCGGAATAGGAGAGCATCCCGTCGACGTCCCCGGGGCCGAGCCCCGCGTCCTCCATCGCGTTGCGGATCGCCCAGGTCGCGAGCGAGCGCGTGGTGTACTGCGAGCCGCGCATGTAGGGGGTCTCGCCGACCCCGCAGATGGCATAG
>CAZSPS010000019.1:0-9872 GCA_964608875.1 uncultured Ectothiorhodospiraceae bacterium | reverse complement strand
TCCACGGGGTGCCGGTCACCATCAAGGAGAACGCCGACCAGACCGGCGAGACGACCCCGAACGGGGTCGCGGGGCTCGCCGGGGTGGTCGCGCCCGACGATGCCCCGGTGGTGCGCAACCTCGTGCAGGCCGGCGCCATCGTCATCGGCCGCACCAATACCCCCGAGTTCTCGTTCCGGGCGTTCACCGACAACCCGCTCCGCGGCCTCACCCGCAACCCCTGGGACCCCGAGGGGGTGACCTGCGGCGGCTCGTCGGGCGGAGCGGGGGCGAGCGTGGCGGCGGGCGTCGGGGCGGTCGCGCACGGCAACGACATCGGGGGCTCGCTCCGCATCCCGGCGTACTGCTGCGGCTGCCCCACCATCCGCCCGACCCTCGGGCGGGTGCCCGCCTACAACCCGTCCCAGCAGGAAGAGCGCTCCCTGCTCATGCAGATGATGTCGGTGCAGGGGCCGATCGCGCGCGAGGTGCGCGACGTGCGCCTGGCGCTCGAGGTCATGGCCGGCCCCGACCCGCGCGACCCGCTGTGGGTGCCCGCTCCGCTCGAAGGCCCCCCGCTCGCACGCCCGATCCGGGTGGCGGTGGCCGAGTGCGAGGCGCACCCCGCCGTGCGCGGCGCGCTCGACCGGGCCGCGGGCCTGCTCTCCGATGCGGGCTACGCGGTGGAGGCGGCCGAGCCGCCGGAGGTCGAGCATCTGGTGCAGCTCTGGCGCCGCATCCTGTTCGCGGACTTCCGGGTGACGATGGAGGAGGCGGTGCGTCGTCTCGGCAGCCCGGAGGTGAACCGCGTCGTCGACGCCTACTACACGATGGCGGGCGAGGTCCCCGGCCTCGACGACTACGTGCGCGCCCTGGCCGAGCGCAGCCGCCTGCTGCGCGTCTGGAACCTGTTCCTGGAGGAGTACCCGCTGGTGCTCACCCCGGTTGCGCTCGAGCCGCCCTTCCCGGTCAACGACGACCTCGTGGGGCCGGAGCGGGTGAGGGAGATCTTCGACTCGCTGCGCTACACGTCCGCCATGAACCTGCTCGGGCTGCCGGGCGCCGTGGCGCCGACGGGTCTGCACGGCGAGGTGCCGGTCGGGGTGCAGATCGTGGGCGGGCGCTACCGCGAGGACGTATGCCTCGACGCGGTCGAGGCGATCGAGCGCGAGGTGGGGGTGCTCACCGAGCGGCTGTGGGCGCGCGAGCCGGAGGCGGAGGCGGCGGCCGGGGCGGGCGGCGCATGACGTACCGGCTCGGCATCACCATGGGCGACCCGAGCGGGATCGGACCCGAGGTGGTGTGCAAGGCGCTCGCGGAGCTGCCCCCGGACGAGCTCGCACGCATCGCCGTCATCGGCGGCCCGGAGGTGCTGGAGCGCGCGGCGCGGGTGGCGGCGGTGCGCGCGCCCGGGGTCGCGGTGGTCGGGGTCGAGACCCCGCGGGCGGAGACGGTGCGCGACGGGGCCGTGAGCGCGGGCGGCGGCGCGGCCGCCTACGGCTGCGTACGCCGGGCGGTGGAGCTCGCCCTCGCGGGCGAGATCGAGGTCATCGTGACCGCGCCCCTCAACAAGGCGGCGTTGCACCTCGCGGGCCACCGCTTCGACGGCCACACCGAGCTGCTGCAGCACCTCACCGGCGCCCCGTCGAGCATCATGCTGCTCGCATCCGAGCCGCTCTCCACCATCCACGTCTCCACCCACGTCTCGCTCGCCGAGGCGGTGGCGAGATGCCGCACCGAGCGCGTGCTCGAAGCCATCGAGACCGCCGCCCGCCACTTCCGGCGCCTCGGCACCGGGAGCCCGCGCGTGGCCGTGGCGGGGCTCAACCCCCACGGCGGCGAGGGCGGACTCTTCGGGCGCGAGGACGAGGAGCAGATCCGGCCCGCGGTCGAAGCGGCGCGCGCGCGCGGCATCGACGCGAGCGGACCCTGGCCCGGCGACTCGGTCTTCCTGCGCGCGACCCGCGGCGAGTTCGACGTGGTGGTGGCCCAGTACCACGACCAGGGGCACATCCCGACCAAGCTCGTGGCCTTCGAGTCCGCCGTGAACGTGACCCTGGGGCTCCCCATCCAGCGCACCTCGGTGGACCACGGCACGGCCTTCGACATCGCGTGGACGGGCCGAGCCGACCATCGCAACATGCTGGCCGCGATCGCCTACGCGAACCGGCTGGCCGAGGCGGGGTGAAGGCAACCGGCGGCGGCGCCGGAGCGCGGGAGGCGCGCGCGGGCCTCGACGTCGCCCTCGTCGCGGACGACTTGACGGGCGCGCTCGACGCTTCCGCCCCGTTCGCGGCCCACGGGCTGCGGGTACGGGTGTACCGGGGGGCGGGCGCGGCGCCCGCCGGCCCGGACACGGCCGCGGACGGTGCGCCGGCGGTGGCCGCGGTCGACACGGCGAGCCGCCATCTCCCCCCGGACGCGGCCCGCGCCGCCGTCGAAGCCGCGGGGCGCCGGTTGCGCGAGCGCTCGCCGCGGCTCGTCTTCAAGAAGGTGGATTCCACCCTGCGCGGTCCCGTCGCGGACGAGGTGCAGGCGGCCATGGCGGTGTTCGGCCGGCGCGCGGCGCTGGTCTGCCCGGCCTTCCCGGCCGCGGGCCGCACGGTGCAAGGCGGCGAGGTGTTCGTGCACGGCGCGCCGCTCCGGGAGACCGAGTACGCGCGCGATCTGCGCACCCCCGCGCCGTCCGGCTCCCTCGAGACGCTGTTCGCGCGCACGGGGCCGGTCGCCGGGCTGCGCACGGGCGATCCGCTGCCGCGCGGGGCGCTCGCGGGAGCCTTCGTCGCCGACGCCCGCACCGAGGCCGATCTCCGCCACTGGGCGGGCCTCGTCGCCGAACGCGCGCAGGAGGTGCTGGCGGTGGGGTCGGACGGCCTCGCGGCGGGGCTCGCCGGGCGGCTCGGAGGGGCGGCGCGGGCGCTCCGGCTCTCCGGCGGAGCGGCAGGCGCGGACGATGGAGGGATCGGAGGGGAAAGGGAGGGCGCAAGAGGCGCGGGAGAGGAGGGCGGTGCGCTGGTGCTATTCGCGATCGGTTCGCGCACGGACACGTGCGCGCGCCAGGTCGAGGCGCTGCTGCAAGCGCGCCCCGGCGCACCGGTCGTGGAGGCGCCGGGCGGGGTCCTGGACGCGGATGCGGTCCTCGGCGCGGCGCGCGTCGCGCGGGCCGTCGTCGCGCGCATCGCCCCTTCCCCCGCCGGCGACCCCGAGGCCGTCGCGCGCGCGTTCGGCGCGGGGGTGCGCGCGGTGCTGGAGCGGCTCGCCCGCGGGCGGCCGGTGTGCCTGGCGGCGGCCGGCGGCGACACCGTCGACGCGATCCTCGAGGCGTGCGGGGTGGCGGCGCTCGACGTGCTCGGCGAGTTCCGCCCCGGGGTCCCGGTGAGCCGCCCGGCGGGAGGAGGGGGGCGGCCGGGCCTCACCCTGGTGAGCAAGGCCGGGGGGTTCGGCGCGCCGGACCTCTTCCCGGAGATCGCGGCCGAAGCGGTGCGCTGAGCGGCCCCGGTGCGTCCGGCCGGTTGCAAACACGCGGCAAAGCCGCTACGAATAGGGGAGCGGGGCGTCCGCGGCCCCGGCAGGCGTCCGGACCACGGAAGAGGTTTGACGGCATGAGCGGAATGTTCGGAGACATCTTCAAGGACCCGCGCAACCGGGTGGGGCTCGCCTTCGTCGGCGCCCTGGTCCTGCTCCTCCTCGTCATGGCCGTCGTGGAATACGCGTTTTGAGTCCGGCGGTGGCCGGCGCCGTCCACGGCCGCCCCGCCGGGAGCGAGGCGTTCGTGCGCTTCGACGGAGTGCAGAAGAGCTACGACGGCGAGACGCTCGTCGTCCGCAACCTCGACCTCGACATCGAGCGCGGCGAGTTCCTCACCATGCTGGGGCCGTCCGGCTCCGGCAAGACCACGTGCCTCATGATGCTCGCCGGGTTCGAGACCGCGACCTTCGGCGAGATCATCCTCGACGGCCGGCCGATCAACAACGTCGCCCCGCACCGCCGCGACATCGGCATGGTGTTCCAGAACTACGCCCTGTTCCCCCACATGACGGTGCACGAGAACCTCGCGTTCCCGCTCCAGGTGCGCCGCCTCGGGGCGGCGGAGATCGAGGAGCGGGTCGAGCGCGCCCTCGACATGGTGGAGCTGGGCGGCTTCGGCGCCCGTCGCCCCTCGCAGCTCTCCGGCGGCCAGCAGCAGCGGGTGGCGGTGGCGCGGGCGCTCGTCTTCGAACCGAAGCTGGTGCTCATGGACGAGCCCCTGGGCGCGCTCGACAAGCAGCTGCGCGAGCAGATGCAGTTCGAGATCCGGCACATCCACGAGCGGCTGGGGGTGACCGTGGTCTACGTGACCCACGACCAGAGCGAGGCGCTCACCATGTCGAACCGGATCGCGGTCTTCAACGAGGGCGTGATCCAGCAGCTCTCCACCCCGGACGGACTCTACGAGCGCCCCGAGAACGCGTTCGTCGCCCGCTTCATCGGCGAGAACAACCGGCTGTCCGGCTCGCTGGCGGCGCGCGACGGGGACTTCTGCGAGGTCGCCGTCGACGGCGGTGGCGGCGGCGGCGCCGCGCCGGTGCGCGCGCTCGCGGTGAACTGCGGCGCGGTGGGGGAGGCGGCCACGCTCTCCCTGCGCCCGGAGCGGGTGACCGTCGCGCCCGAGCCCGGCTCCCTGCCCAACGTCTTCGACGCCGTGGTCGAGGAGCTCATCTACCTCGGCGACCACGTGCGCTCGCGCCTGCGTCTGCTCGGGGACGACGGCTTCATCGTCAAGATGCCGAACTCCGCGGGCGTGCGGCCGATGCGCGTCGGCGAGACCGTTCGGGTAGGATGGAGCGCGGAGGACTGCCGGGCCCTGGATGCCCCCGATTCTTCCAACGGCGCCGCCTGAACGCGGCCCGGTATCGACCCACAGCCCAGAAGGAGGGTTCCATGAGTGCGAAACATCCGAAGACGAAGCTTCTCGCGGCCGGTATCGCCACCGCCCTGCTCGGAGCGGGGGCCGCGCACGCGGACACCGAGCTGACGGTGGTGTCCTGGGGTGGCGCCTATTCGGCGAGCCAGCAGGGCGCCTACCACGACCCCTGGATGGCGATGAACCCGGACGTCAAGATCGTCAACGACGACTCCGCCGCGCAAGGGCTCGCGAAGCTGCGCGCCATGGCCGAGTCGGACAACTGGACCTGGGACCTCGTGGACATGGAAGCGGACGGCGCCATCGCCGCCTGCGACGAGGGGCTCGTCATCCCGATCAACCACGACCGCGACCTCGCGCCCGCGCCCGACGGGACGCCGGCCTCCGAGGACTTCGGCCAGATGATCGCGAGCGAGTGCTTCATCCCGCAGATCGTCTACTCGACCACGATCGGCTACCGCACGGACCTCGTGAAGACGGCGCCGACCAGCATCGAGGACGTGTTCGACCTGCGGAAGATCCCGGGCAAGCGCGCGCTCCAGAAGCGGGCGGCCGCCAACCTCGAGTGGGCGCTGTTCGCCGACGGGGTGTCGACGGACCGGATCTACGACGTGCTGTCCACGCCGGCCGGGGTGGAGCGGGCGTTCGCCAAGCTCGACACCATCAAGGACCAGATCGTGTGGTGGGAGCAGGGCGCACAGCCCCCGCAGCTCCTGGCGGACGGCGAGGTGGTGATCGCCTCGGGGTGGAACGGGCGGCTGTTCAACGCCATTGCAGTGGACGAGCAGCCCATCGCCATCATGTGGGATCGGCAGATCCTCAACCTCGACGGCTGGACGGTGCCGAGGGGGACGAAGAACATGGACGAGGTGATGCGGTTCCTGCGTTTCGCGACCGATTCGCAGCGGCTCGCGGACCAGGCCAAGTTCATCTCCTACGGCCCGGCACGGCAGTCGTCGATCCCCCTGGTCGGCAAGCACGGCACGCTCGGCATCGACATGGCGCCGCACATGCCGACCCGCCCCGAGGTCATGAAGAGCGCGTTGCTGTTCAACTACGAGTGGTGGGCGGACCACAACGACGAGCTGAACGAGCGCTTCAACGCATGGCTCGCGAGGAGCTGATCCCGCTCGAATGCGGTTCGGCGGCGGCGGGGTGAACGCCCCCGCCGCCGCCGCTGCCGCATCGCCGTCCGCACCGCTCACCACGGCGGACGGCGCACCGCTCAAGGTGAGCTTCGCGCGCGCCATTCGCCGCAGCCGCTTGAAGGCGCTCGGCCTGGTGCTGCCTCTTTTCCTCTTCCTCGCCGTCACCTTCGTCATCCCCATCGGCGACATGCTCTTTCGCAGCGTCGAGAACCGGCTGGTGGGGGAGGTGCTGCGCGAGACCACCGCCGCCCTCGCCGACTGGGAACCGCGGGCGGGAGCGCTGCCGGGAGAGGAGGCGTTCGCCGCCCTGGTCGCGGACTTCCGCGCGGACTTCCGCAAGGAGCGCGAGGACCGCGCCATCGGCAAGCTCGGGAAGCGCCTCAACTACGAGGCGAGCGGCATGTCCGGCCTCTTCCGCAAGACGGCGCGGCGGGTGCGCCGGCTCGAGGAGGGGGGGCCGTACCGCGACCCCCTGGTGCAGATCGACAAGCGCTGGGGCGAAGTCGACACCTGGCGCCTCATCCGGCGCGAGAGCGACGCCTACACCGCCTCGTACTACCTCGCGGCGGCCGATCTGCGTTTCGGGGCGGACGGGAGTGTCGAGGGGCAGCCCGAGGATCGGCGCATCTACCTCCGCCTCTTCGGCCGCACCCTGTGGCTCAGCGTCGTCATCACCGTGCTTTGCCTCGCGCTCGGCTATCCGATCGCGTACCTGATGGCGACCCTGCCCGCGCGCACCGGCAACCTCCTCATGATCATGGTGCTGCTCCCGTTCTGGACCTCACTCCTGGTGCGCACCACCTGCTGGATCGCGCTCCTGCAGCGCGAGGGGGTGATCAACGACCTGCTGGTGTGGGCGGGGATCATCGCCGACGACGCCCGGCTGGCGATGATCCACAACCGCACCGGCACCGTGGTCGCCATGACCCACATCCTGCTGCCCTTCATGGTGCTGCCGCTCTACAGCGTGATGAAGACCATCCCGCCGAGCTACATGCGCGCCGCGCGCTCGCTCGGGGCGACCCCCCTCACCGCCTTCTTGCGGGTGTACCTGCCGAACACGGTGGCCGGGATCGGGGCGGGCAGCATCCTCGTGTTCATCATCGCCATCGGCTACTACATCACCCCGGCCCTCGTGGGCGGCACCTCGGGCACCCTCATCAGCAACTTCATCGCCTACCACATGCAGGTGTCCCTGAACTGGGGGCTCGCCGCCGCGCTGGGGGCGCTGCTGCTGGGGGCGGTGCTCGCGCTCTACGTGCTCTACGACAAGCTGGTGGGCATCGACAACATGAAGCTCGGGTAGCGGGGGAGGACGACGGACCCGATGGCCGCCTTCCCGCCCTATGCGACGCTCCTCGAACGGGTGTGGTTCTACGCGTTCCGCATCCTGTGCGCGCTCGTCTTCTTCTTCCTGATCGCCCCCCTCGTGGTGATCGTGCCGCTCTCGTTCAACGCGGTGCCGTACTTCACCTTCACTCCCGAGATGCTGTCCCTGGACCCGGCCGGCTTCTCGACCCGCTGGTACCGGGACTTCTTCACCAACCCGAACTGGCAGGGGGCGGTGCGCAACAGCGCCGTCATCGCGTTCTTCGCCACCATCCTCGCGACCGTGCTCGGGACGCTGGCGGCGCTCGGCCTCAGCCGCGCCCGCATGCCGATGCGCACCACCATCATGGGCATCCTCATCTCGCCGATGATCGTCCCCCTCATCATCTCCGCGGCCGGGATGTACTTCTTCTACTCCGAGGTGGGGCTGCAGGGCACCCTGATCGGGGTGATCCTGGCCCACACCGCCCTCGGCACCCCCTTCGTGGTGATCACGGTCACCGCCACCCTGGTGGGGTTCGACCACAGCCTCACCCGCGCCGCGGCGAGCCTCGGGGCCTCGCCGGTGACGACCTTCTTCCGGGTGATCGTGCCGATCATCCTGCCCGGCGTGGTCTCCGGGGCGCTGTTCGCGTTCGTGACCTCGTTCGACGAGGTGGTGGTGGTGCTGTTCGTGGCGAGCTACGAGCAACGCACCATCCCCTGGCAGATGTTCTCCGGCATCCGCGAGCAGATCAGCCCCACCATCCTGTCGGTGGCCAGCATCCTCGTGTGCGTGTCCGTCGCCCTGCTGGTGGCGACGGAGCTGCTGCGCCGCCGGGGCGAGCGTCTGCGGGGCCTGAGCCCGGCGTAAGCCCTCCCGGTCAGGAGGACCTCAGGAGCCGCAGGAGGCCGGCGGTGGACGAGTCGATGCCGTCCGGCGGGGGGGCGCCGTCCGCGAGCGCCGGCCCCAGCCGCCCCGCGAGCTCCTTCCCCAGCTCGACCCCCCACTGGTCGAAGGAGTTGACGTTCCACAGCACTCCCTCGACGAACACCCGGTGCTCGTAGAGCGCGGCGAGGCGTCCGAGCGAGCGGGGATCGAGGCGGCGGTGCACGATGGTGGTCGAGGGCCGGTCGCCGGGAAAGGTCCGGTGCGGGGCGAGGCGCTCCGCGGCGGCCTCGCCGGCGCCCGCCGCGCGCAGCGCCGCCGCCGCTTCTTCGGAGCTTCGTCCGAACGCGAGCGCCTGGCCCTGCGCGAGGCAGTTGGCGGCGAGCAGGGCGTGGGCGTCGCGGCCGGCGCCCGCGTCCGCGTCCGCCCCCCGCGCCCGCGCGGCCACGACGAAGTCCACCGGGACCACGTCGGCGCCCTGATGCAGGAGCTGGAAGAACGAGTGCTGGGCGTCGGTGCCGGGCTCGCCCCACACCACGGGCGCGGCCGCACGCGCGGCCGGTGCGCCGCTGCAGCCCTCGACCCGCTTGCCGTTCGACTCCATCTCGAGCTGCTGCACGTAGGCGGGGAAGCGGGCGAGGCGATGGTCGTAGGGGATGAGCGCGACGCTCGGCCACTGCATGACGTTGCGCCGCCACACCGATACGAGGCCCATGAGGATCGGCAGGTTGCGCGCGGGCGGCGCGGTGCGGAAGTGCGCGTCCATGCCGGCCGCGCCCGCGAGCAGCTCCCGGAAGCGCGGCGCGCCGATCGAGATCGCAAGCGGCAGGCCGACGGCCGACCACAGCGAATAGCGTCCGCCCACCCAGTCCCGGAAGCCGAACACCCGTTCGCGCTCGATGCCGAAGCGCCGGGCGGCCTCGGCGTCGCTCGAGATCGCGGCCATGTGGACTCCGGCCGCCGCCCGGCCGCCCGGCCCCGGCACCGCCTCGAGCCATGCGCGCGCGGCCCGCGCGTTGGCCATGGTCTCGGCCGTGGTGAAGGTCTTCGAGGCGACGAGCACCAGGGTGCGGGCCGGGTCGAGGCCGGCCGCCGTGTCCTCGAAGTCCGCCCCGTCCATGTTCGAGACGAAGTGCGCGCGCGGCCCGTCGCAGTCCGGCCGCAAGGCGTGGACCGCCATCTCGGGGCCGAGCCGGGAGCCGCCGATGCCGAGGTGGAGCACGTCGCTGAACGGCCGCCCGTCGTGCGCGGCGCAGCGCCCGGCGCGCACGTCCTCCGCGAACGCGAGGAAGCGCTCGCGCACCGCCCGCACCTCGGGCATGACCTCGGCGCCGCCGGCCCGCACGTCCTCGTCCGCGCCGTCGCGAAGGGCCATGTGCAGCGCCGCCCGGCCCTCCGTGGCGTTCACAGGCTCGCCGGCGAACATCGCGTCGCGCCGCGTCCGCACCCCCGCCGCCTCGGCCAGCGCCAGCAGCGCCTCCAACGCCCCGGCATCGATCTTCTCCTTTGAAAAATCGATGAGAAGATCGTCGTAACCGAATGATAGATAACCGAAACGATCCGGATCGCGCTCGAACAGATTGCCCAGGGAAAGGCCGCGCAGACGCTCCCCTTCGCGTTCGACGGCCCGCCAGGCCGCCCGCAC
>CAZSPS010000018.1:0-2108 GCA_964608875.1 uncultured Ectothiorhodospiraceae bacterium | reverse complement strand
GGGGGCGCTCTGCCGGATCCAGGGGGCCGGCGGGCTCGTCCAGCGCGTATTTGGTGAGGCGCAGCTTGTAGAAGGCAGTGTCGATCCGCCGGCTTTCGCCCGCTACCCGGATCGACCCCCCCCCCCCCGGGGCGGGCGGCGTCTTGGGCATGCGCCCGCGTTGCGGCGGGCCGATGGCCGGCCGGGCCAGGCGCCGTGTCCAGGATCGGGACCAGGATCAGGGCCATCACCAGGACCGCCGAACCGAGTATGGCCGCCCATGCAAGGTTCCGGTTCGGCGGGTTGGGGCGGGGGGTACGCACGTGTCCTGCATCGACGGGAAGGCGGCGGCGAATATAGCACCCGCTCGGAATGTGTGGGCCCACCCCGTTTCGGTGGACGGTCGAGGGCCGGTGCGGTCCGCCCGGACCCGCCGCGGGTACAATGGGGGCGGAGGAGCGGATGGGCCGCAGGCGGGGCGGCCGAGAGGCCGAGAGCGGGACGTGGCATGGCGCGATCGGACATCTCCACCCCGGAGAACCTCCGCAGGTGGCTCGGGCGGATCCCGCATCACGCCGCGATCGGGTTCGAGCTGGTCGAGGCCGGGCCGGACCACGCGATGGGGCGGGTGCCGTACCGCGAGTGCCTGGTCGGCGACCCGGCGAGCGGGGTGGTCCACGGCGGCATCGTGACGACCTTGCTCGACACCGTCGGCGGGGCGTCCGTGTTCGCCCGCTACGGCGAGTTCGTGATGATGGCGACCCTCGATCTGCGTATCGACTACCTGCGCCCCTCCACTCCGCACGAGGACCTCTACGGCCGGGTGGAGTGCTACAAGCTGACCCGCAACGTGGCCTTCGCCCGGGGCTTCGCCTGCAACGAGGACCCGCAAGACCCGCTCGCCTCGATGAGCGCGACGTACATGCTCAACACCCCGGCGGCGCGGTCCGGCGGCTCCCCGCGATGACCGCCGCCGCCGCCGCGCCGCGGTCGACGCTCGAGCAGACCGTGCTCGAAGCCCGGCGCACCCGCGACCTCGCGCTCCTCACCGGGGCCATCCCCTACGCCCGCTTCCTCGGCATCGAGGTCGACGTGAAGGGCGACGAGATCACCACCTGCATGCGCTACGCCGACCACCTCGTCGGCAACCCTTCCCTGCCCGCGTTGCACGGGGGGACGCTGGGCGCGCTGCTCGAGCACGCCGCGATCTTCGAGCTGCTGTGGGCCGAGGAAGTGAAGCCGCTGCCCAAGACCATCAACGTCACCGTGGAGTACCTGCGCTCCGCCCGGCCCCGCGACACCTACGCGCGGGGCGAGATCACCAAGCGCGGGCGGCGGGTGGCGAACGTCTACGTGACCGCGTGGCAGGACCGCCGCGACCGCCCCATGGCCCAGGCCCACGCCCACTTCCTGCTGCGCTGACCGGCCGGCTGGCGGCGGGAGCGGTGCGATGGGAGAGGAGGGAGAGGTGAAGGGGGACGTGAGGAAGCCCGCGCCCGCTGATCGGCCCATCCATCCGCTGCTGGCGGAGCGGTGGAGCCCCTACGCCTTCACCGGGCAGCCGGTGGCCGTGGACGACCTGCTGGCGCTGTTCGAGGCGGCGCGCTGGGCGCCGTCGTCCTACAACGAGCAGCCCTGGCGCTTCATCGTGGCGCGGCGCGAGGAGCCGGCGGCGTTCGAGAAGGCGCTGTCGTGCCTCGTCGAGTTCAACCGGAGCTGGGCGCGGCACGCCCCGGTGCTGGTCCTGGGCCTCGTCGAGACCGCGCGCGAGGGAGACGGCGCCCCCAACGCCGCCGCCCCGCACGACCTCGGGCTCGCCGCCTTCGCCCTCACCGTGGAGGCGGCCGGACGGGGGCTGGCGGTGCACCAGATGAGCGGCATCGTGGCGGACCGGATCCGCGAGGTCTACGCCCTGCCGCCGAGCGTCCTCCCCCTGACCGCGCTCGCCGTCGGCTATACTGCGCCCCTTGATGCCGCGCCCGAGGAGTTGCGCGGCCGGCACGCGCGCCCCCGCGAGCGCAAGCCTCTGGCAGGGTTCGTGTTCGGGGAGCGCTGGGCCGAGCCCGCCCCGTTCCTGGACCGCTCCGCCGCCGCCCCCGGAGACTGAACCATGAGACCGGACCGCCCGT
>CAZSPS010000017.1:0-6508 GCA_964608875.1 uncultured Ectothiorhodospiraceae bacterium | reverse complement strand
TGTGGGCCGTCGCGGGCCTCACCGCCCTCCTCGGGTTCGCGGTGCTCCGCCTCGCCGCGGTCGCGCTCGACGCCTTCGCCCACCATCCCTTCGCCTGGTACCACTGGGCGGCGCTCGCGGCGGTGGTGCCGGCCATGGCCTGGTCGGAAGGGGTGCGCGGCTTCCAGCGCCGGTTCTCGCCGCGGGTGGCCGAGCGCGCGATGCGCATCCGGCGCGAGCCGACGGCGGCGCGGGTGGCGCTCGCGCCCTTCTACGCGGCGGGCTACTTCGGCGGCTCGCGGCGCGAGCGGCTCGGCGTGTGGCTCGGCACTGCGGCCATCGTCGTGCTGGTGGTGCTCGTGCACCGCCTCGACCAGCCGTGGCGCGGCATCGTCGACGCGGGCGTGGTGGCCGGGCTCGGCTGGGGCATGGCCGCCACGCTCGCGTTGAGCGCGCGCGCGTGGCGGCGCACGGGATCGAGACCGGAACCGGAACCGGGACCGGAATCGGGATCGGGATGAGGAGAAGGCGGCGGCGGGCAGCATCGGCGGCCCCGCACTGCTACAGTATGGAACCCGGCCGAGAACCCGCCTCCTGGGAGTCACGGACATGAGCGAACGCATCGAAGTACCCATCGCCGGAGGGCTCGACGTCGCGCTGCCGCGCATGGCGCGCGTGCGCCAAGCCTTCGACCCGTCCCGCCTCGACGACGTGGCCGCCGCCGTGCGCGCCGAGATGCGGCGCCCGGACATCGCCGCCCTGGTGGAGCCCGGCCAGCGCATCGCCGTCGGCTGCGGCAGCCGCGGGGTGGCCAACATCGCCGAAGCCGCGAAGACCGTGGTGGACGAGCTGCGCAGCCTCGGCGCGGAGCCCTTCATCTTCCCCGCCATGGGCAGCCACGGCGGCGCCACCGCCCTCGGGCAGACCGGGGTGCTCGCCAACTACGGCATCACCGAGGCGGCGATGGGCGTCCCCATCCACTCCTCCATGGACACCGTGGTCGTCGGCGAGCTCGACGACGGCACCCCGGTCCACGTCGACCGCCACGCGCACGAGGCGGACGGCATCGTGCTCATCAACCGCATCAAGCCGCACACCACGTTCCGCGCCGGGATCGAGAGCGGCATCGTCAAAATGATCGGCATCGGCATGGGCAAGCACGCGGGCGCGACCGCGCTCCACTTCCACGGCATGGACCGCTTCGACGAGCTGCTGCCCAAGGTCGCGGAGCTCGCGCTCGCGCACACCGCGTTCCGGTTCGGGGTGGGGCTGGTCGAGAACGCCTACGACGAGACGGCGCTGGTGGAGGCGCTCCCCGCCGCGACCCTGTTCGAGCGCGAGCGCGCGCTGCAGGCGGACGCGAAGTCGCGCATGGGCCGCATCCTCTTCCACGACATCGACGTGCTGGTCATCGACCGCATGGGGAAGGAGATCAGCGGCGCGGGCTTCGACCCGAACATCACCGGGCGCAACCACCGCGGGGTGGAGGGGTTCGGCGACCCGATGGTGAACAAGATCGTGGTGCTCGACCTGACCGACGCCACGCACGGCAACGCCACCGGGGTGGGCGCGGCGGACGTGATCACCCGCCGCCTGTTCGACCGCATCGACTACGGCGCGACGTGGGCCAACGTCATCACCTCGAACTACCTCGACGGCGGCGCCATCCCCATCGTGATGCACACCGACCGGGAGGCCGTGGCGCTCGGCGCCAAGACCGCGCTGCGGGTGGAGTCGGGCGACGCGCGCGTCGTGCGCATCCGCGACACCCTGACCCTCGGCACGATCATGGTGTCGGAGCCGATGCTCGAGGAGGTGCGCGGCCACCCGGACATGGAGGCGCTCGGCGCGCCCGAGCCCTTCGCCTTCACCCCGGACGGGCGCATCGAGCCCATCGCGCTGGAAGTGGACCACGCCGCGGACTGAGCCCGGCGGCAGACCGGGCGGCCGCCTCGCGCGCCCGCACCCGCGCCCACGCTCGCGCCCGCGCGCGGCGCGCGTCCATCACCTTGTAGACCACGGCCCCGCGCGGGCCGTTGCGGCCGGCGCTCCCTCGCTTGCGGGGGCGCCGGCCCTCATGCATTGGAGACAGGGAAACCCGCCATGTTCCGTTCGTTCTTCCTGGACCGCCGCTGGCTCCACTGGTCGCTCTTGGGGAGCGTCCTCATCCTCGCCGTCACCTGGTACAAGGTGCAGCTCGACGTGCGCATCAACGAGTGGTTCGGGGACTTCTACAACCTCGTGCAGGAGGCGCTCGGCACCCCCCACTCGGTCGAGTTCGACGAGTTCCTGGGCCAGCTGTTCGCCTTCGCCCGCATCGCCGCCGTATACATCGCCATCGCGGTGATGCTCGAGTTCTTCGTGCGCCACTACGTGTTCCGGTGGCGCACGGCGATGAACGACTACTACATGGCCAACTGGCAGCGGCTGCGGCACATCGAGGGGGCGGCGCAGCGGGTGCAGGAGGACACCATGCGCTTCGCCCGCATCGTCGAGGGGCTGGGGGTGAGCTTCATGCGCTCGCTGATGACCCTGGCCGCCTTCCTGCCCCTGCTGTGGGGCCTCAGCGAGCACGTGAAGATCATCCCCTGGTTCGGCGAGGTGCCGCACGCGCTCGTCTACCTGGCGCTCGTCTCCGCCGCCGCCGGCACGGTGCTGCTGGCCGTGGTGGGCATCAAGCTGCCCGGCCTCGAGTTCAACAACCAGAAGGTGGAGGCCGCCTACCGCAAGGAGCTGGTGTTCGGCGAGGACCACTCCGAGCGCGCCGACCCGCCGAGCGTGCGCGAGCTGTTCTCGCACGTGCGGCGCAACTACTTCAACCTCTTCAAGCACTACCTCTACTTCGACATCGCGAAGTGGTCGTACCTGCAGTTCACGGTGATCCTGCCCTACATCTTCATGGGGCCGACCATCGTGGCGGGGGCGATCACGCTGGGGGTGATGCAGCAGATCGTGCGGGCGTTCGGGCGGGTCGAGGACTCGTTCCAGTTCCTCGTGCACTCGTGGGCGACGATCGTGGAGCTCATCTCGATCTACAAGCGCCTGCACGCCTTCGAGGCGCAGCTGCGGATGGGGGGCGGCGGGATGGCGGCGCGCCCCGCCTGACGCCGGCCGGACGGGGTCAGACGACGCGGCGCTCGCGCAGGCGGGCCACGTCGCCCTCGCCGTAGCCGAGCGAGCGCAGCACCTCGTCCGTGTGCTGGCCGAGGTGGGGGGCGAAGGAGCGCACCCCGCCCGGCGTCTCGGAGAGTTTGATGGCGACCCCCGCCTGGGTGACGGCGCCCGCCTCGGGGTGCTCGAGCTCGAGCGCCATCTGCCGGTGGCGCACCTGCGGGTCGGCGTAGGACTCCGGCACCGAGTACACCTTGCCGGCGCACACGTCCGCCTCCACCAGCAGCTCGTACCACTCGTCGCGGTCGCGCGTGAGGAACAGCGCCTCGAGCTCCGCGCGCGCCGCCGCGTGCGCCTCGCCCGCCGGGCGCGAGAAGTCCCCCGCCTTCA
Organism: uncultured Ectothiorhodospiraceae bacterium; assembly: GCA_964608875.1. Classification (GTDB taxonomy): domain Bacteria; phylum Pseudomonadota; class Gammaproteobacteria; order HK1; family HK1; genus JAJDXW01. The sequence goes on along the minus strand of CAZSPS010000017.1, from coordinate 3,028 downwards.
TGCCGAGCTCCTTCAGGGCGGGCCGCTCCACCAGGTCGCAGAAGTTGCTCCACAGCCAGGGCTCGGTGCAGGCCACGGTGATCTGCTTGCCGTCGCGGGTGGGATACGTCCCGTAGTAGGCGTGTCTCCCTGCGAACACCCCCTTGCCGCGCGCCGGGGTCTCGCCGTGGGAGAAGTAGTCCCGCACCACCGGGGTGGCGGCGAGCAGCGCGATGGTGGTGTCGAGGTAGGACACGTCCACGAGCTGGCCGCGCCCGGTGCGCTCGCGCGCGTAGAGCGCGAGCAGCACCCCGGCGAAGCCGTGCAGGGAGGCGCCCGCGAAGTCGGCGACGATGTTGAGCGGGATGGCGGGCGGGCGGTCCGGCTCGCCGATGAGGTCCAGCACCCCGGCGAGCGCGAGGAAGTTCAAATCGTGCGCAGGGCGGTCGCGGTACGGGCCGTCCTGCCCGAAGCCGCTGAGCGCGCAGTAGACGAGGCGCGGGTTGACCTCGCGCAGCCGCTCGTAGCCGCCGCCGAGACGCTCCATCACCCCCGGCCGGAAGCCCTCGACCAGCACGTCGTACTCACGCACCAGGGCGTGCAGGACCTCCTGCCCCTCGGGCGCCTTGAGGTCGAGGGTGAGGCTGCGCTTGTTGCGGTTGGTGAAGCTGGTGGCGAGCGCGTGCGCCTCGTCCGGCCCCGGCGACGCGCCGGAGCCGCGCAGGGCGCCGCTCGGCGGCGGCTCGATCTTGAGCACCTCCGCGCCCATGTCCGCCATCATCACCGTGCAGAACGCGCCCGGCCCCACCCGGGTCAGCTCCAGCACCCGCACCCCTTCGAGCGGTCCCGCCATCGTTCGCCCCTCCCGTCCCGTTCCGTTCCGTTCCGTTCCTGCCGCGCCACCGCCGCCGCCGGGCGCGCGCGTGCCCGGCATCATAACGGGATTAGACTAGCGGCCGGCAACGCACAGCGGAGGCCCGGAACGATGCCCCACGCCACCGCCCCCGACGGGGTCAAGCTCTACTACGAGGAGACCGGCGCCGGCACGCCGATGCTCTTCCTCCACGAGTTCGCCGGCGACTACCGCTCCTGGGAGCCGCAGGTCCGCCACTTCGCGCGCGCCTACCGGTGCATCACCTACAACGCGCGCGGCTTCCCGCCGTCGGACGTGCCCGACGACCCCGGCCGGTACTCGCAGGACCTCGCCCGGCTCGACGCGCTGGCGGTGCTCGACCACCTCGGCATCGAGCGCGCGCATGTCGTCGGCCTGTCGCAAGGCGGGTTCGCCACCCTGCACTTCGGTCTGCACCACCCCGAGCGCGCGTACTCGCTCGTCGTCGCCGGCTGCGGCTACGGGGCCGAGCGCGAGCGCCGCGAGCAGTTCCGCGCCGAGACCGCGGCCACCGCCAACCTCATCGAGGCCGAGAGCGTGGCCGCCTTCGCCCGCCGCTACGCCGAGGGGCCGACCCGCGTGCAGCTCCAGAACAAGGACCCGCGGGGCTGGGCGGAGTTCCGCGGCCAGCTCGAAGAGCACTCCCTGCGCGGCTCGGCGAACACGATGCGCGGGGTGCAGCGCAACCGCCCGTCGCTGTACGACCTCGAAGACGCCATGCGCGCGCTGCGGGTGCCCACCCTCATCATGACGGGGGACGAGGACGAGCCCTGCCTCCTCCCCAACGTGTTCATGAAGCGCACCATCCCGTCCGCCGCCCTCGTCGTCCTCCCCAACTCCGGGCACACCATCAACCTCGAAGAGCCGGTGCTGTTCAACCAAGCGGTGGACTGGTTCCTCGGCCAGGTGAACTCCGGGCGCTGGCCCGAGCGGGACCCGCGCTCGCAGACCGACTCGATCCTGGGCGCGGCGGCGGCCGGCGGGGACGGCAAGGACTGAGCGTCGCGAGGGCGTCGCGCGCCCATCGGCGGCGGCCGGACCGAGGCGGGAGAGGAGGCGGCGCGTGGCCGACGGCGCTCCGGGGAAGACGCTGGCGTTCAGCTTCGACGGCACCGGCAACGAGCCGGGCGACGCCGGCGGGTTCCGGGAAAACGAGAGCGTCAGCAACGTCCTCAAGCTGCACGTGCTGATGGAGGGCGGCCTCGAAGACAGCCCGAGGCCGACCCGCACCAAGAGCCGCCGGCGCCAGAGCGCCTACTACTACAACGGCATCGGCGCGCGCGGCGGCGAGGGGCGGATCCCGCTGCTCGGGTGGCTCGCCTCCGCCGTCAACCAGGCGGTGGCGCCGACGTTCGGGGACGCGGGGCGCATCCTGGACGAGGCGATGGCGGACTTCGAGGGGTCCGGGTACGAGCCCGGCGACAAGCTCGCCGTCTTCGGCTTCAGCCGCGGCGCCGCCCTCGCGCGGAAGTTCGCGGCGAGACTCCTCGCCGAGGACGAGCGCCGCACCGTGTCGTTCCTCGGCGCGTTCGACACGGTGGCGGCCATGAACGGGGTCCACCGCAAGGGCGAGAGGGCCGGCAGCGACGTCGTGTTCGAGAACGGCACCCTGAACCCGCGCATCGAACGGGCGGTGCACTTGGTGTCCATCGACGAGGACCGGGTGGCGTTCACCCCGACGCTCATCAACAAGGACGGGGCGGGGGCGGACGAGGGGCGCATCCTCGAAGTGTGGTTCCCCGGCGTACACAGCGACGTCGGGGGCGGCTACTGGTTCGACGGCCTCTCCGACTTCGCGCTCGCGTTCATGATCGGGCAGTGCCGGCGGGCGCTCGGCGACGACGTGGCGCTCGCGGACGGCGACGACCCGGCCCGCCTCCGCAAGCTGCTGGGCGGCCACCGGGGCGACGCCCTGGCGGGGCTGGATGTGGACGACATCGCCGTCCACCCCCTCGTCGACGGGGTGGTGCACGCCCACACCGGGGTCCAGGCGGCCCTCTTCAGCCAAGCCCCCCGCTCGATCCACGTCAGCGACGGCGACCGGCCCTCCCCGGACCCGGACGACCTCCCCCTCCTCCACCACTCGGTCAAGCGGCGCTTCGAGCAGGTGGCCGACTACCGCCCGCCCGCCCTGCGCGGCCTCGCGTTCCGGCTGCT
>CAZSPS010000016.1:0-4757 GCA_964608875.1 uncultured Ectothiorhodospiraceae bacterium | reverse complement strand
CCCCCCCCCCTACTCTCCCCGTCGGCTGCCGGGCCGCAGGGGGCAGGCGCTTTTTTTGTAGTACCCTGCCATGCGCCACCCGACGCCCGCCCGTTCATGCGGCGGTACAGGAGGGCATGATGGCTTGGCTCGTTGCGCTCGTCGTCCTGGCGATAGTCCTGCTGGTCGGGATCTGGTTCCTGCACCGGTTCTACGCCAAGGCCAACCGCGAGATCGCGCTGGTGCGCACCGGCCTCGGGGGGCGCAAGGTGGTCCTCGACGGCGGCTGCATCGCCCTGCCCTTCCTGCACAAGGTGGCCGAGGTCAACATGCGCACCTCCCGGCTGGAGGTCGAGCGCACCGGCCCCGACTCCGTCATCACCAGCGACCGGCTGCGCGCGGACGTGGCGGCGGAGTTCCACGTGCGGGTGCAGGCGAGCGAGGAAGGGGTCGCGACGGCGGCCCAGGCCCTCGCCGGCAAGACCTTCCGCGCGACCGACCTGGCGGAGACGCTGGAGGGCAAGCTCGTGAGCGCGGTGCTCTCGGTCGCCGCCGGCTACACCATGGACAGCCTGCAGGACGAGCGCGCCAAGTACACCGCCGCGGTCGGAGCGATGCTGGCCGACGACCTCGCGCAGAACGGCCTGCTGCTCGAATCGGTCTCGCTCACCCGGCTGGACCAGACCCCCTTCCAGGCGCTCGACGAGAACAACGCCTTCAACGCGCTCGGCATGCGCCGTCTGGCCGAGGTCATCGCCGTCAACCGCAAGGAGCGCGCGGCGATCGAGGCCGACGCCGAGGTCGCGGTGCGCCGCAGCCAACTCGACGCCACCAAGCGCACGCTGCTCCTCACGCAGGAGGAGGAGGAGGCGACGATCGTCCAGCAGCGCGAGATCGAGACCGCGCGCACCGCGAGCCAGGCCGACATCGCCGAGCAGCAGTCCGCGTCGGAGCGCCGGCGCGAGGCCGCGCGCATCGAGCGCGAGCGCGTGGTGCGCCTGTCGGAGATCGAGCGCGAGCGCGAGGTGCGCTCGTCGGAGATCGAGCGCGACCGGGAGCTTCGCCGGCAGCAGATCGCCGCCGAGCTCGCGACCGAGACGGCGCGCGTGGACGATGCGGTGAAGCTCGCCGCGAAGCGCGTCGAGCGGGCCGGGGCCGAGGCGGAGGTGCACGCCGCGCGCGCGCGCGAGGCCGACGCCGAGGAGCGGGTGCAGACCGCCCGCGAGGCCGCCGCCGCGGAGCGCGCGAAGACGCTGGCCCTCATCCGCGCGGCGGAGCGGGCGGAGGTGGACGACACGCGCGTCAAGAGCGAGGCCGGCACCGTGGTGGCGATGGCCGAGGCCGAAGCGCGCGCGGCGATGGAGCGGGCGGCGGCGGAGAAGGACGGGCTGCTCGCGCGCGCCGAAGGCACCGCGGCGCTGGTGCGGGCGGAGAACGCGCACAGCCCGGAGCTCATCCGCTTGAAGCTCGACCGGGCGCGGATCAAGGCGCTGCCGGACATCGTCGAGAAGATGATGAAGCCCGCGGAGAAGATCGAGACGATCCGCATCAACCACGTCACCGGGCTCGGCGCCGGTGGGGGCGCGGGCGGCGGCGCCGAGGGCGGCGGCGCGAGCGGCGGCGGCGGTGCGGTGAACCAGGCCATCGACGGGATGCTGCGGCTCGCGCTCGAGCTCCCCGCCGTGAAGAAGCTCGGCGAGGAGGTCGGCATCAACGTGGGCGGCGGCGTCCGGGGGCTCGCCGCGTCGCTGGGCGGCGACGGCGGCGCGGACGCGAACGCAGGCGGGGGCGGCGCAGGGGCCGGGGACGGCCGGGGCACCGGCGCCTCCCGTGAGGACGGAGGAGAGACGCCCGCAGACGAAGACGGCACGTAAACAACGGAGGACAGCAGCCATGACCATCACCCGCAGACGCTTCCTCGCCGGCGCTTCCGCCGCCGCGGTGGCCGCTCCGGCCATCGTCGGGGGACGGGCGCGCGCCGACGACCCCATCAAGTTCGTGAGCATCCTCGACCAGTCGGGCGGCCTCGACATCTACGGCGGGCCGATGGTCGACGCCACGCGCATGGCCATCGACGAGATCAACGCGGCCGGCGGACTGCTCGGCCGGCAGATCGATCTCAAGGTCTACGACCCGCAGTCGACCATCCAGCTCTACACCCAGTACGCCACCGAGGCCGCCGCCGGCGACCGGGCGGACGTGGTGCACGCGGGCATCACGTCGGCCTCGCGCGAGGCCATCCGGCCGACCCTCGCCCGCTTCCGCACCCTGTACTTCTACAACGTGCTCTACGAGGGCGGGGTGTGCGACCTCAACACCTTCTGCACCGGCTCGACTCCCGCGCAGACGGTGGAGAAGCTCGTGCCCTACACCATGAACAAGTGGGGCAAGAAGGTGTACGTGCTGGCCGCGGACTACAACTACGGCCAGATCACCGCGCAGTGGGTGCGCAAATACGTGGCCGACAACGGCGGCGAGACGGTGGAGATCGAGTTCTTCCCGCTCGACGTGACCAACTTCGGGCCGACCATCAAGAAGATCCAGGCCGCCCGGCCCGACATGGTGATGTCCGCCCTGGTCGGCGGCGCGCACATCTCCTTCTACCGCCAGTATGCGGCGGCCGGCATGACCCGGAGCGTGCCGATCGCCTCCACCACGTTCGGGGTCGGCAACGAGCACAAGCTCATCTCCGCCGAGGAGGGGAACGGCATGATCTGCGCCTACTCCTACTTCGAGGAGGTCGACAGCCCCGCGAACCGGGACTTCGTCGCCCGCTTCAAGGCGCACCGGGGGCCGGACGCGCCCACCCTGAACGAGATCGCCACCCGCTCCTACGAGGGCGCCTGGCTGTGGGCGGAGGCGGTCAAGCAGGCGGGCACCGTCGAGCGGATGCCGGTCATCGAGACGCTGCGCGGCGGCGTCTCCTACGACGGCCCCTCGGGCCGGGTCACGATCGAGCCCAAGACCAACCACGCGCTCCAGAACGTGTACCTGGCCGAGCTGCGCGACCAGGCGTTCCACATCCTGGAGACGCACGAGAACCAGCCGCCCACCGACACGCTGCTGGTCTGCGACCTGGTCGCCGACCCGAGCCAGTCCGAGTTCAAGTTCGAGAACGGGCTGGAGGCGGCCGGCATCAAGATCTAGCCGCGCGCGGGCCGGATCCGGAGCGGACCGGAACCCGAGGGAAGGGAGCGATGGATCTCGCCGTCGCCGTAGGGGTCCAGATCGTCTACGGGATCGCCAACCTGGCGCTGATCAGCCTCGGGTTGGCGGTCATCTTCGGCATGATGCGGGTCATCAACCTCGCCCACGGGGAGTTCCTGATGCTGGGCGGCTACACGGTGGTGGTGGCGACCAACGCCGGGGTCAACATCTGGGTCGCGATGCTGGTCCTCGCGCCCCTGGTGGTGGGGGCGATCGGGGTGGTGGTGGAGCGGCTCCTCATCCGCTGGCTCTACGGGCGGATGATCGACACCCTGCTCGCCACCTGGGGGCTCAGCCTGCTCTTCATCGGGCTCGTGACCTCGATCTTCGGCGCCTCCACCACCACCACCATCTCGCCGCCGCTCGGGGCGGTCGCCATCGGCGAGTACACCTCGTCCGCCTACGAGCTGCTGCTCATCGGGATCACCGCGGCGCTCGGCCTCGCGATCTTCGCGGTGCTGAAGACCACCCGCCTCGGGCTGGTGGCGCGGGGCGCCATGCAGAACGCGGAGATGGCGTCCGCGCTCGGGGTCTCCACGTCGCGCATCTACATGGCCACGTTCGGCATCGGCGCCGCGATCACCGGTCTCGCGGGCGGGCTGCTGGCCCCGATCACGGGCGTGCTGCCCACCATCGGGGCGGTGTACATCGCCAAGGCGTTCATCACCGTCATCTCCGGGGGGGCCGCGATCCTCGCCGGCACCGTGTCCGCGTCGGTGCTGCTCGGCGGCGTGAACGGGGTCGCCTCGTTCCTCACCGGCCCCACCATCGGCGAGGTCGCCCTACTCCTCACCGCCATCGTCCTCCTGCGCCTGATGCCGCGCGGGATCACCGGCGGCCTGTTCCGCAAGAGCCTGTGACGCGCGCGCGCGACCTGCGCGGCCCCCTGGTCGCGGCGGCGGCCGCGGCGGTGTTCATGCTCGCGGCGCCGTCGGTGCTCGAGCTGTTCACGATCATCAACCTCACCACGGCGATCGCGCTCGCCGTGCTGGCGCTCAGCCTCGCCCTCATCTGGGGCTACGGGGGCATCCTCAGCTTCGGGCAGACCGCCTTCTTCGGCATCGGCGCCTACGCCTACACGATCGCGGCGATCAACTTCGGGGGCACGACCTGGGCGGTGCTGGTGGCGGTGCTCGTGGCCGTGGCCTTCGCCGCGGCGATCGGCTACGTGATGTTCTACGGGCGGGTGAGCGACGTGTACCTCGCGGTCATCACCCTCACCATCTCGCTCATCCTCTACAGCCTCATGCGGCGGACCTCGGGGCCGGACTACAAGATCGGCACGTCGCTGCTGGGCGGCTTCAACGGCATCACCTCGCCGCCGCTCAACCTGCCCTGGGACCCGTCGGCCGTGCTGTTCCCCGAGCACGTGTTCTACGTCGCCATGGCGGCCCTCATCGCCGTCTACCTGTTCGCGAGCTGGCTCACGCGCACCCACTTCGGCCGGGTGTGCGTGGCCATCCGCGAGAACGAGCTGCGCGCGGAGCTGCTGGGCTACGACGTGCGGCTCTACAAGCTCGGGATCTTCGCGGTGGGCGCGGGCATCGCGGGGCTCGCCGGGGTGCTGTTCT
>CAZSPS010000015.1:0-11237 GCA_964608875.1 uncultured Ectothiorhodospiraceae bacterium | reverse complement strand
CGTCATTGGCTTCCCCTCCTCCTCGAACGGTTCGAATCCGATGCGCTCGATCTGCTCGGCGCTGGCCTGCGGGAACAGCCGCGGCATCGTGACCGACAGCCACGCCGTCACCGAGGCCTTGAACTCCCGCCGGACCTCCTCGTCGACGATGACCTCCGGCAGCCAGGACGCCAGCGCCCGCATCCGCGCCGTCGCATCTTCCGGCGAGGACGAGCGCTCGACCCCGAGCACCGCCAGCGCCGGATTGCGCATGGTCGAATCGTCCACCTCCACCCGCCGCGAGTCAAGCGGCCGGTAGGCGCGTGCGGGACGGGTTGACACGACTCGTTCGGGGGGCGTACCGTGCCACACGGTACAGCAGAGTGCAGCAGGGTGCAGTGACTACCAAGGAACGACTGACGGTCAACCTCGAGACCACTGAGTACCGGGAGCTCCAGAGGCTGGCGAAGGAGCATCAGGTCTCGATGGCTTGGCTCGGCCGCCGGGCCATCGCGTGGTTCCTGGAGCAGAACAACGGCCAGCGCGAGTTTCCGTTCTCCTCGTTCTCCTCGACGATCGGCAACCCCTCGAGCCGCTAGATGGCCGCCGCAGTGGGAACCCTCGCAGACCGGCGGCGCCGCCCGTCCGCCAACGACGCCGAAGAACCGGGCGCCCCGGACGGGCCGGGCTCGGGGATGCGGCCGTGAGGGCGGTGCTGGCCGAAGCGGCGGCCTTGCCCCTGCCGTTCGCCTGCAGGAGCGCCGCCGGCCATGTCCGGATCGACGAAGCGGCGGCCTCCTCCCCCCTGTCGCTGCGGCAGTCGGCCTTGGTCTGCGGCGATGCGCGCCGCGCGCTGCGGCTCCTGCCGGACGGCTGCATCCAGACCGTGGTGACCTCTCCGCCCTACTGGTCGCTGCGCGATTACGCCGTGGAGGACCAGATCGGGAAGGACGACACCCTCGCCGACTACATCGACAGCATCGTGGCCGCATTCGAGGAGGTGAGGCGCGTGCTGCGCGAAGACGGCACGGTCTGGCTCAACGTGGGAGACGCCTTCACGTCCGGAAACCGGCGCTATCGCGCCCCGGACCGCAAGAACCGGGCGCGGGCGATGGCGGTACGCCCTCCCACGCCGCGGGGGCTGAAGCCGAAGGACCTGATCGGCGTGCCCTGGCGGCTCGCTTTCGCGCTCCAGGACGCGGGCTGGTGGCTGCGCTCGGAAGTGATCTGGAACAAGCCGAACGCACACCCGGAATCCGTGCAGGACCGGCCCACGAAGGCCCATGAGACCGTCTTCCTGCTCTCGAAGAGCCAGGACTACTACTACGATCTCGAGGCGGTCCGCGGCCCGCGCGGGCGGCGGCTTCGCACGGTGTGGGAGATCGCGACGGAGCCCTTGAAGCGGCTGAACGGGCATAGCGACGACCACCCGGCCATGATGCCCATGACGCTGGCGCAGCGATGCATCTCGATCACCGGCCGCGAGGACGGCATCGTGCTGGACCCCTATGCGGGTGCGGGAACGACGTTGCTGGCGGCGCGCGACCTCGGCAGACGATGGGTAGGCATCGAGATCAACCGCTCGTTCGCAGACCTCATCGAGCGCCGGCTGCGCGGCTGGTGACACTCGACGAGCTCAAGGCCAGGCTCGACGAGCTCTCTCCGGCCAAGGTGGAGTTCGTCGCCCGCCTAGTCGATTCGCTGTCGCATCCGCCGCAGGCCAGCATCCGCTCCGCCGAGACGTGGATCACCGCGTCGCGGGAGTGGGTCGAGTACTTCGGGCTCGCGCTCTCGGTACACCATGGCACGACGCCGGCGCCTCTGGCGCTCACCGCCTTCGAGACCGTGTTCCGGAACGCTTGCGAGTACGTGCGGTGGCCGATGGACCCGCCCGGTCCGACGACCCGGCGTTTCGTCGATGTCACCGTGCGCGCCGCGGGGGAAACGCGCAAGCTTTCGTTGAAATCCACTTCGGCCCGCAACCTGTCCGAGACGACGGCGCACATCTCGAAGCTGACGGAGGCGGCCTGGATACAGGACGCCCGGACGGCGAACGCCAGAAGGGAGGCCATGCTCGAACTGTTCCGGCAGTACCGCGAGGCGGTCGACGCCATCTTGATGCTGCGCGCGTTCCGCAAGGACGCGACCGAGCCCCCGCAACGCTACCAACTCGTCGAGATCCCCACCCGCTTGTTCGACTCCATCGAGAAGTCCTCGCTGCGGCGGCGGGACTTCGAGAGCGATGCCCCGGTCGTCCCGTGCCGGATGGACGGCAAGACCGTCGCGCACATCGCCATCGATCGTTCGGATGCGAAGATCACGGTGCGACGGATCCTGCTGTCGGCATGCGTCGTGCACGCCGAATGGAGCCAGGTCTGAACTCTCGTCGCGCGCAAGGTACCGACGGTCCTCGACCCGCGAGCTGCGGATCGGAGCGGCGGTGTTGCCGAGCGGGAGGGGGAAGGTATATGGTGCGCGCCCTTCGCGGCTACGTAGCTCAGTTGGTTAGAGCGCGGCACTCATAATGCTGAGGTCGGTGGTTCAAGTCCACCCGTAGCCACCACCGCTCCCGCCATCCCCGCCTACACCCTCACCCGCCCCCGGTGCTGCGGGCGGGGGCGGACGCGGGTGCCTCGCTTCCCGCCGGGAAGATGCGGCGGAAGGTGAGGTTCAGCCGCGGCCCCACGCGGCGCCGGGTCGGGGGGAGCGCGTGCAGCCAGTGGCGCTGGGTCGGGCCGCGCATGAGGAGCAGCGAGCCCGGCTCCAGCACCAGCGGCACGGAGGCCCGCCCGGCGGCGCCCCGGGGACGGAGCAGGAACCGGCGCGCCGCGCCGAAGCTCACGGAGGCGACGACCGGCTCGGGGCCGAGCTCGGGCTCGTCGTCCGCGTGCCAGCCGAGCCGGTCGTCCCCGCTCCGGTAGAGGTTCGCGAGGACGCCGTTGAAGGCCGCGCCGACCGCGGCCTCGACGCGCCGCCGCAGCGCGCGCACGGCGGCGGTCCACGGCTCGGGCCGCAGCACAAGGCCCGAATAGGCATAGACGGCGCCGGGGTCGCCCTGCCACGCGCACAGCCGGGGGCAGGCGATCCCGCGCCCGCGCACGCGCACCCGGTGGCGGCGCCATGCGATCTCGGCGCGCAGCGCCTCGAACGCCGCCTCGGCGGCGGGCGCGGGGAAGAAGCCGGGCCAGTAGCGAATGTCGGCGTTCGGGAGGTCGAGCCGGACGAAGCCCGCGGCCTGCTCCGAAGCCGCAGCCACCGGGCCTTCCTCCTCCTCCGGAGCTTCCGCTTCCGGCCTCGCCCCGGATCCGGCCGCGCGGCCGTCTTCGGCGCGGCTGAAGGACTCCGGACCGCATGCGGTTGGCGCCGCGGCACGGGGCGCACGCGCCCTCGCGGCGGCACGCTTGGCGGAGATCGTCTGCACTGCGGGGGCGCCTCACGGCCCGGCGCCCGGCGTCCGGGTACGGCGGGAACGAGGCGGCTATAATACGCCCCCTGCCGAGGCGGGCGGGCATGGGCCGCCCCGCACGGTGTGCATCGGCGCCGCGGCACCCGGCGCCGCAGTACCAGCCGCAGCAGCAGGAGTCCCGAGCCCGATGGACATCGACCCGAACACGGTACTTTCGCGCAACCCGGACATCGTCTTCAGCGAGTTCGGCGACGAGGTCGTCATGATGAGCACCGACTTCGAGTCCTACTTCGGCATGGAGGCCTGCGCCGCGCGCATCTGGGAGCTGCTCGAGCACGAGACCACCTTCGCCGAGATCTGCGATCGGCTGTGCGAGGAGTTCGACGTGAAGCGGGAGCAGTGCGAGGAAGAGACGCGGGCGTTCGTCGCGGACCTCTGCGAGCGCGAGCTCGCGGTGACCGGCCCGCGCGCCCCATCCCCATCCGGAGGCCGGGCATGAGCGGGCGCGAGGCCCTCCGGCTCCTGCGCCTCGCCGCCGTCATGCCGGTGGAGCGCAAGCTCTGGCTGGCGTACTTCCTGTGCGCCACGCCCATCATCTCGTTCACCCTGCGCTACGTGCCGCTGCGCCGCTTCGTGCCCCTGATGGGCGCGCCGCTCGACAACCGCCGGGTGTGCGTCGTCGCCACCGAGAAGCAGTGGCGCAAGGCCCGGCGCATGGGCATCCTGATGCACGCGGTGGGCGGGCGCCTGCTGCGCCGGTCGCGGTGCATGGTGGAGGCGCTGTGCCTGAAGTGGCTGATGAACCGCTACGGCATCCCCGCCGTGGTCCATCTCGGCGCGCGCCTGGACCGGAGCGTGGAGGCGGGGATGAGGGCGCACGCCTGGGTGCGCGTGGGTCCGGTGGCGGTGATCGGCGGGCCGAGCGAGCGGGAATATCCGATCGTGGCCACGTTCACGACCCCGGTCCTGGAGGGCGACCCGCACGCCCACCGGGAGCCGAGCCTCGCCGAGGTCGCCGAGACCGCGAGACTCGCGCGAGCCGAAGGGAGAAGGCAACCTTCATGAAGGCGTGGCGGATCTGCGGCCTGCGCTTCGCGAGCGACATCGACCTCCGGCCCCTGCCCGCCGCGGCGAAGTCCGCCGACGAGGCGAAGGCGGACGTCGTGGTGCGGCGGACGAGGGTGGCCAAGAACGGCATCAAGAACCCCCGCCTCACGCGGGCGCTGATGCAGGCCGGCGACGGCAGCGTGTGGTTCGACGTGCCCGGCATCGCGCGCTTCCAGATCGACGGCGGACGCGAGGTGCGGGTGCAGCCGTACCCCGACGCCGACGAGCGCAGCATCGTCCTGTTCCTGCTGGGGTCGGCGCTGGGGGCGGTGCTGCACCAGCGGGGGTTCCTGGTGCTGCACGCGAACGCGGTGCTGGTGGACGGCGGCGCGGTGCTGCTCGCCGGCCACTCGGGGGCGGGCAAGTCCACCACGGCGGCGGCGCTGCTCGAGCGCGGGTACGAGGTGCTGGCCGACGACGTGACGGCGCTCGACGAGGCGGGCGGGTTCGCCGCCGGGGTGCCGCGGCTCAAGCTGTGGAAGGACGCGCTCGGGAAGCTGGACATGACGCTGGAGGGGCTGGAGCAGCTGCGCCCGCAGATCGACAAGTACCAGCTGCCCCTGCCGAGCCGCAGGGCGCCGAAGAAGGGCTCGCTGCCCGTGAAGGCGATCTACATCCTGTCGTCGGCCAACGAGCTCGAGCCCGACAAGTTCGAGCTGAAACGCATCGAGGGGACGACGAAGTTCATCGCGCTGCAGAACCAGACCTACCGGCCCCACTTCATGACCGGGCTGGGCTTGAAGCCCCGGCACCTGAAGCTGTGCGCGGCGCTGGCGGCGCGCACCCCGATCGCGCGCATCACCCGGCCGACGACCCGGTTCAACGCGACCGCCCTCGCCAAGCGCATCCTCGAGGACCTGGAGGACCTGCGGGCGCCCGCCGCGCCGGCGGCGGACGAACCCCGCGAACCCCGCGAGGCGGCGAATGGCTGACGACGGCGGCGCCGGCGCCGGGAAGGGCATCTTCTGGCTCGCCTCCTACCCCAAGTCGGGGAACACCTGGACGCGGGCCTTCCTTGCGAACCTGCGCCGGCCCGGCAAGGAGGCGGTGGAGGTCAACGAGCTGTTCACCGGCGCCATCGCCAGCAGCCGGAGTTGGGTCGAGGAAGGGCTCGGCATCAACGTGGACGAGCTGAACCACGACGAGGTGGACCGGCTGCGGCCGCGGGCCTACCACTGGCTGGCGGAGAACGCCCCGACCCGGCACCACAAGGTGCACGACGCCTGGACGCGCCTGCCCGGCGGCGAGCCGCTGTTCCCGGCCGGCGCCACCCGCGGCGCGGTCTACCTGGCGCGCAACCCGCTCGACGTGGTGCTCTCCTGGGCCAACCACTCGTCCATCAGCGTGGAGGCCTCGGTGCAGCAGATCTGCAACCCGCGCCACGCCCTGTGCCGGTCCAGGCGCGGGCTGTCCAACCAACTGCGGCAGATCCACGGGACGTGGTCGGAGCACGTGCTGAGCTGGCTCGATTCGGACGTGCGCAAGCTGGTGCTGCGCTACGAGGACTTGAAGCGCGACCCGGTGGCGGCCTTCACGGCGGTGGCGGCGTTCTTCGAGCTCGAGGCCGAGCCGCAGGAGATCGCCGCCGCCGTGCGCAAGAGCCGGTTCGATCGCCTGCGCCGCAGCGAGGAGCAGAGCGGCTTCACGGAGAAGGCGCCGAGGGTGAAGCACTTCTTCCGCAAGGGAGTGGTGGGGGAGTGGCGGCAGAAGCTGACCCCGGAGCAGGTGGAGCGGGTGGTGGAGGCGAACCGCACGGGGATGGAGCGCCTGGGCTACCTGGACGGGCGGGGCCGGCCGCGGGTGCGGCCGGGGCCCTTCCGCGTCGGCGAAGCGCCGGAGCAGGCGCCCCCGCCCGCGCGCCCGCGCCCGCGCCGCGCGGCGCGCGCCCGCACGGGCGGCGGCCCGGCGGCGCCGGCATCGAGAGGCGCGCGCGCCCATGCCTGAGATCGATCCGTCGCAGGTCCCCGAGAGCTTCCGGCCGTTCGTCGCGAAGCTGCTCCGCGGCCCCGACTCCGCGGCCGCCCTCATCCTGATGATGAAGTCGGTCGGCCGCAAGGCGCGCCCGCGCGACACGACCAAGATGGCGCTGCTGCTGCGCGAGGCGTTCCCCGCGTCCGGCCTCATGACCGCGGCCACGAACCCGTTCGTGCGCAGGCGCTACCCGTCGTGGTACATCGAAGCCGTCAACGACGACTACCGCAACCGGGCCTACCGGGAGTCGCTGGAGGCGGTCGTGCGGCCCGGCGCCGTGGTGCTCGAGGTCGGCACCGGCAGCGGGCTCTTCTCCATGTTCGCCGCCCGCGCCGGCGCGGCGCACGTCTACACCTTCGAGTCGGACAAGCGGGTGGCCGCGATCGCCGTCGACAACGTGCGCCGCAACGGGCTCGCCGACGCCATCACCGTGATCCGCAAGAACGTAAGGGACGCGAAGCTCGGCGAGGACCTGCCCGCGCCCGCGGACGTGCTGATGCACGAGTTCTCGACGGCGCACTCGTTCCCGCAGATGGGCACGTGGCGGGACGAGGTGCTGGGCGATCTGCTGCGCCCGGACGCCCCCATGCTGCCGCACCGCTTCGAGGTGCGCGCCGCGCTCTCCGGCGACGAGGCGCTGTTCCGGGAGCTGCGCGTGGGCGGGCGCGTCGGGGACATCGACGTGGACACCATCAACCTGCTGGCGCTCGCCGCGGTGCAGCTGCCGCGGGGCGAACCCATGCGGGCGCCGCTCAGCGAGCCCTTCACCGCCGCGGCGCTCGACCTGGCGGCGGGCGGCGACGGCAAGCCGCCGGCGCGCCACACGGCGGCGCACGCACGCGCGAGCGCCGACGGCACCGCCTACGGGGTGGTGCGCTGGATCGCGCAGGGCTTCCCGGGCGGCGCCGTGTACGAGAACGCCCCCGGACGGCACTGCAACTGGCAGCCGTTCTTCTCCCCGTTCTCCGAGCCGCGGCAGGTGAAGGCCGGAGAGCGGGTCCGGCTCGCGGTGACGACCCTGAAGCACGACGTCCACATCGACGTCGACGCGGCGGCGCCGGACCCGGCCCCGGCCCCGGCGCCGCCCCCTCCCTCCGACGACGCGCCCGCCAAGTGCTCCTGAAGAACCTGCGGCCGCTCGGCCCGCTGTTCGGCGACCTGTGCCGCTTCGCGCCGGGGCGGGTGTCGCTGTCGCTGGTGCTCATGATCGTGAGCGGGCTGTGCAGCGGCATCGGCGTATTGATGATCGTGCCGCTCATCGCCGCCGTGGGCATCGACCTCGGGGAGACCGCCGCCGGCAGCGCCACGTCGAGCATCGGCGCGCGCATCTCCGAGACCGCCGACTCCCTCGGCCTCAGCCTCAGCCTCGGCAGCGTGCTGTCGCTCTACGTCCTGCTGATCTCCGGGGTCGCGACGCTGCGCTACGGGATGGCGCTGCTGAGCGACAAGCTCAGGCGCTCGTTCATCCTGAAGCTCCGGCGCGACCTCTACGGGAAGCTGATGGACGCCCAGTGGGGCTACATCAACAACCAGCGCCAGGCGGACTTCGTGCGGCTGGTGACCGGGCAGGTGAACTCCATCGGCTCCGCCGTGTACCAGGTCCTCGGGCTGACCGGGCAGGTCGTGCTGACGTCGTTCTACGTGGGCCTGTCCATGATCCTGTCGCCGGGGCTGACGGGGCTGACGCTGCTGTGCGCCGCCGGCCTCGTGGCCGCCGTGTCCCCGCTCAACAGCCGCATCCACGAGAGCGGCCGGCTCAGCCTGCGCGGGGGCCGGGAGATCTTCTCCAACGTGCTGGAGCAGGTGAGCAGCATCAAGATCATCAAGAGCTTCTCGGCCGAGCGCCGGTTCCTGGAGCGGGTGCAGCGCGCCGCCGCCCTGATGGAAGAGCAGGACGTGCGCATCACCCGCTTCAACTCGCTGATCCGGCTGTTCAACCTCGTCAGCGCCGCCGTCATCTTCGCGGTGCTCTTCTACACCTCCATCCAGTGGCTGGAGCTGCCGACCTCGAACATCATCCTGCTGCTGTTCGTGTTCTCGCGCCTGATGCCCCAGGTGACCGGGCTGCAGGGCACGGTGCAGCGGCTCCTGCACATGGCGCCGACGTACACGGACGTGCTGGAGCACTCGCGCGCGCTGGAGGCGCACGGGGAGCCGCCCGAGCTGCCGGAGGAGGAGGAAGCGAGGGCGGCGGCGGAGTCGCCGGCGCTCGCGCGCGACATCCGCCTGGTGGGGGTCGGCTACCGCTATGCGGACAAGCTGGAGCCGGCCGTGACCGGCGTGAACCTGCACATCGCCCGCAACGAGACCGTGGCGCTGGTGGGTCCGTCGGGGGCCGGCAAGTCGACGCTCGCCGACATCCTCTCCGGGCTCGTCTCCCCCACCGAGGGGGAGATGCGGGTCGACGGGCGGACGATCGACAACCGCAACCGCCGCCACTGGCGCCGGCGGGTCGCCTACGTCACCCAGGACGTGCTGCTGTTCAACGACACCGTGCGCGAGAACCTGTCGTGGGTCACGCCCGAGCCGCCGTCCGAGGAGGAGATGTGGGGCGTGCTGCGGCAGGCGGCGGCCGAGGACTTCGTGCGCTCCCTGCCGGAGGGGCTGGATACGCTGATCGGCGACCGCGGGGTGCGGCTCTCGGGGGGCGAGCGCCAGCGCTTGGCGTTGGCGCGGGCGCTCCTGTCCAAGCCCAGCCTGCTGATCCTGGACGAGGCCACCAGCGCGCTCGACCGGGCGAACCAGCGCAGGGTGCGGGACGCGCTGCTCGGGATCGACGGCAAGCTGACCATGGTGATCATCGCCCACGACGAGATGACCATCTCCCACGTCCACCATCGGCTGGACCTGTCCGAGGCGGCCTGACCGGGCGCGGCCGGGACCCCGGATGCGCAAGCCCTCTCCCGCCGCCCACGCCGCCGGCGCCGGCGCCGCGCCGCTCGACGGCCTGCTCGCGGGGCTCCGCCTGGCCGTCGGCGCGGGAGGGTCCGGCGGCGACGGCAACGGCGGCGGCGGCGACGGCGCCGCGGACCTCGACCGGATCGAAGACTGGAGCGCCGTGCTCTCGCTCGCGCGCCGCCACGGCGTCGCCGGCCTCTTCCACGCGGGCATCCGGCCCCATGCCTCGCGGTTCGAGGACGCCGGCCTCGAACGGCGGCTGGAAGCGCTGGGGCGCCGCACGGTCCGGCGCGGCATGGAGCAGCTGCGGGGGCTGAAGCTCGCCACCGACGCGCTCGCCGCCGCCGGCATTCCCTGCCTGGTGCTGAAGGGGCTGCCGCTCAGCCGCCAGCTCTACGGCCACCCCTTCGTGCGCGACTCCCTCGACATCGACCTGCTGGTGCCGGCGCAGGCCTTCCACGACGCCGAGCGCGTCCTGTGCGGACACGGCTGGACCCGGAGCAAGCCGGACTTCCCGGAGACGCCGGCGCGGCGGCGCTGGTACGAGCGGGGCCGGAAGGAGCACGTGCTGCAGGGGCCGGGCGGGACGCTCGAGCTGCACCTTCGCCTGTTCGACAACCCCCGCTACTTCGACGCGCCGTTCGAGCGCCTGTACGCCGGGCGCTGCACGGCGGCGATCGGCGGCGTGCGCTTCCCGGCGCCGGGGGAGGACGACCGCTTCGTCTACCTGCTCGCCCACGCCGGGTACTCGCAGTGGCACCGGCTGAAGTGGCCGTGCGACGTGGCCGGGCTGCTGGCCGGCATGACCCCGGAGCGTTTCCGGGAGGAGGCCGCCCGCTGCCGGGAGGCGGGGCTCGGGATCGTGCTGGAAGCGACGCTGCGCCTTTGCCGGGACGCGCTCGGGGTGGGGGCGCCCGGGGAGGCGGAGGCAGAGGCCGCCGCGCAGCCGGCGGAGGCGGCGACGCGGCGGCGGCCGGCGGGCCGGCGGCGGGCGGCGCTGCTCGCCCGCCATGCGCGGCGGGCCTGGCCGGACGACGCCCGCATCCGCGCCTACAACCTGCCGAGCGGCAAGGCGGCCAGCCTCGCACTCAAGCCCGGCCCCGGCTTCGTGTTGAGCCAGGCGGCGCGCCTGCTCTTCTTCGCCCCCGGCGACTGGTCCGCGGTCGACCTGCCCGACCGGCTGTTCTTCCTCTACTTCGTGCTGCGCCCGGTGCTGCTGCTCACTGGAAGACCTGGGCGCGGGAGGAGCGCACGCACCCGCAGCACCCGCGGAGCGCACGGCGGGGGGTGAGGCCCTGCCGGAGCCGGTCCGGGACCGGGCCGGGGCTGGACCGACAGGGCCGGCGGCGCCGGCCTAGCCGAGCACGGCGCGCGCCGACTCCGCGAGGATCTCCGCCATGCGGTCGAGCTGCTCTTCGGAGGTCGTGATGGGCGGCGCCAGGCAGTAGACGTCGCCCCGCACGCGCGAGAACATCCCCCGGTCGATGGTCCCCTGGTTGATGCGCGGGCCGACCTTGTCCGCCGGGTCGAACTCCTCTCCGGTCGCCCGGTCGCGCACGAACTCCACCGCGCACATCAGGCCGAGGCCGCGCACCTCGCCCACGTGCGGGTGGTCGCCAAGCGCGTCCTTCAAGCGCACCAGCAGGCGCTTGCCCTTCTCCGCCGCCATCGCGGGATACCCCTCGCGCTCGATGATGCCGAGCATCGCCACCCCGATCGCGCACCCCACCGGGTGGGCGCTGTAGGTGTAGGCGTGCATCCAGGGGGTGCCGGAGGCGTCCATGGTGTCCGCGATCTCGTCGCTGATGCCGATGCCGCCGAGCGGGAAGTAGCCCGAGGTGATGGCCTTGGCGAACTGGATCATGTCCGGCTCGAC
>CAZSPS010000014.1:0-7680 GCA_964608875.1 uncultured Ectothiorhodospiraceae bacterium | reverse complement strand
CCACCCCGTAGCCGAGCGCCGCCAGCGCGAGCGCCGACGGAGCGGTGAACCCCAGCCACGCCGCGAACGCGCCCGCGAAGCCGCCCCGCGTGAGCCCGATGCCGATCCCGACCTGGCTCGACGTGGGGCCGGGCAGCATCTGGCAGAGCGCCACGAGGTCGGCGTAGCCGCGCTCGTCGATCCATCCGCGCCGCACCACGAACGCATCGCGGAAGTAGCCGATGTGCGCCACCGGCCCCCCGAACGAGGTCAGGCCGAGCGCGAGGAAGGCGCGGAAGATGGTCCCCGCCGTCTCGCGGCCGTTCACGGCCGCCCGGCCGGCCGGCCGGCGAGGAAGGGAAGGAGGGAAGGGAGCGGGAAGGCCGGGAAAGCGGCGGCGGGCCGGCGGCCCCCCCGGAGACCCGGGGGGAGGCCCGCCGCCCGCCGTGCGGTATGGCTTGCGAAGGCTAGTTCGTGGCCGTCCACGTGCCGTCGCTGCCGACGGTATCGCGCGAGTAGCGTCCCGCCACGTCGCCGTTGGCGTCGAACTCGATCTCTCCCGAAGCGCCGACGTAGTCGATGTCGTTCCCGGCGGCGATGGCGCGCTTGGCCTTCTCCCACTCGCCGGGGAGGATCTTGGTCCCGCCCTTGTTGGCCACCTCGCGCAGGGCGTCGCGGATCGCGCCGCTGTCCATCGACTTGGCCTTCTCGATCGCGAGCGCCATCACGAACACCGCGTCGTAGGCGTGGGTGACGAAGGCCGCCGTCGCGTCTCCGCCCGCGCCCTCGAAGGCCTCCTTGAACCTGGCGTAGGACTCGGTCGAGGTGTCGGCCGCGGGGTTCGACACGATCATGTTGCCGCGCAGGGTGTCGGCGCCGATCTGGTCGATGACCTCCTGGCCGCGGATCGCGTCGGCCCCGAGGAACTTCGTGAACAGCCCGTTCTCCAGGCTGTTGCGCAGGATCGTGATCCCGCTCGAGCCGAAGTACGCGAACACGGCGAGCGCCTCGGGGTTGCCGCTGCGCGAGAGCGTGGCGAGCTCGGAGCGGTACGAGGCCCTGTCCGGCTCGTGCAGCTGGACCCCGGTGACGGTCCCGCCCATCTCCTTGAATGCGGCCTCGAACACCTTGGAGATGCCGGCGTTGTAGTCGTCGTTGGCGTAGGTGATCGCGAGCCGCTGGTAGCCCTCGTCACGCGCGATCCCCGCGAGCGCCCGCCCCTGGTAGGCGTCGGACGGGGAGATCCGGAACACGAGGTCGTTGTCGTCCAGCTCCGAGATCGACGGCGCGGTCGCGGTGTCGGAGAGCATGAGCACCCCGGCCGGGATGGTGACCGACTGCGCCATGGCGTTGGTCGCGCCCGAGCAGGTGGGGCCGACGATGGCGGCCACCTGCTCGACGTTGACCAGCTTCGTGCCGGCGTCCACGGCGGCCTTGGGGTCGCACTGCGAGTCGGCGGCGACCAGCACGTAGCGGTCGCCGTCGTGCAGGCCGCCCTGTTCGTTGACGTGCCGGGCGGCCAGCTCGCGCCCGGCGTTGATGGCGATCAGGAGCTCGGCGATGGGGCCGGTGATGGCGGACGCCGAGCCGACCTTCACGTCGGCCGCGGCGGCCGGGCCGGCCGCGACAACGGCGTGCATCGCGAGCCCCGCCGCCCCGGCGGTCAGGATGTTTTTCGCGTTCATGGGAGTTTCTCCTCTGTGGATGCGAGTGTGTGGGTGGATGGCGACGGCGGAGCGGTCCGGAACCGCCGTTCCCGGAAGATCCCTCCCGGGTATTTTTGCAGGATGAACTGGAGCGCGAGCCCGATCAGGAAGATGCGCAGGTACGCCGCCTTGATGGCCCACTCCGACGGCAGCCGGGTGGTCAGTATCTCCGTCATCGACCAGATGGTCCAGACCAGCACCGCGCCGAGGATCGCGCCGCGGTTGTTGGCGCTGCCCCCGATGATGAGCATGACCCACACCAGGAAGGTCGCCGACACCGGCTCGGCCACGTTCGGCTCGATGAACTTGATGTGGTGCGCCATGAGGGCGCCGCCGAGCCCCATCAGGGCCGCCCCCAGGATGAACGCCTCGACCCGCAGCTTCTCGACGTCCTTGCCGGCCGCGCGCGCCGCGTCCTCGTTCTCGCGGATGACGGCCATGGTCCGGCCCCACGGAGCGCGGCGCGCGCGTTCGAGCAGCAGGTAGAGCACGAGCACGATGGCGGCCACCAGCAGCAGCATCGCCACCTGGTTCCAGGGTTCGGCCAGGTGCTCGAACGGCTTCGGGATCTTCGACACCCCGCGCGCCCCGTTGGTGGCCCACACCTCGTTCTTGAGCACCAGCCGGAAGATCTCGGCGAGCCCCAGGGTGGCGATGGCGAGGTAGTCGCTGCGCAGCCGAATGCAGATGCGCCCCACCGCCCAGGCCATGAGCGCGCTCGCGGCCATCGCCGCCGCTATCCCGGCGAAGATCGGCAGCTCGAACCCCCCGAGGTGCCGGGCCGAGGCGGGGGAGGTGAGGAAGGCGGTGGTGTAGGCGCCGATGGCGAAGAACCCGGCGACACCGGCGTTGAACAGCCCTGTGAACCCCCACTGGATGTTGAGGCCGAGGGTGAGCACGGCGTAGATGCCGCCCATCGTGAGCAGGAACACCGCGTAGACGAAGAAGCCGTAGAGCGCTTCCATGACTAGAACACCCGGCCCCGGAACAGCCCGCTCGGACGCCAGATGAGGATCGCGACCATGATCGCGAACGCGACCCCCGACTTGTAGCCCGGTTCGAGCAGCGGCGCGTCGCCGATCCAGGAGTAGGTCGAGAGCTCCTCGACCAGGCCGAGCACCAGCCCCCCGGCCATCGCCCCGTAGGGCCGCCCGATGCCGCCGAGCAGGGCGGCGGCGAAGATCGGCAGCAGCAGCTTGAACCCGAGGTAGGTGGACACGTGCGTGTCGTAGGCGAGGAACACCCCGGCCGCCGCCGCCAGCCCCGCCCCCACGACCCAGGTCGCGCGGATGACCCGCTCGGTGTCGATGCCCGTCAGGCGGGCCAGCTCCGGCGAGTCCGACATCGCGCGCATCGCCTTGCCCGTGCGGGTGCGGCTGAGGAGCACGTGCACCGCCAGCATCAGGACCACGGCGGACGCGAAGATGACGACGTGCTTGGGGAACAGGCGCAGCGAGTCGAACAGCACCCACGGCAGCTCGATGCCCCTGCCGAAGGACTGGATCTGCGCCCCCCAGACGACCTGGATGAGGGAGCGCACCATCAGCATCAGCCCGAACGAGGCGATCACCAGGATGATGGTGGGGCCGCCGCGCAGCGGGCGGAAGAACAGGCGGTCGAGCCCGAGCACCGCGACCGCCGTGAGGGCCATGACGATCGGCAGGAACAGCAGCGGGTGCGCGCCGACGCCGAGACCTGCGGCGGCGGCGGTCAGCGTCAGGGTGAGGTAGGCCCCGAGGGTCATGGTCTCGCCGTGCGCGAAGTTGGCGAAGCGCAGGATGCCGAAGGTGAGGGTGATGCCGATGGCCCCGAGCGCGTAGATGCTACCGAGCACGAGGCCCGGCACGAGGTGGAAGTTCACGAAGTCCATCATGGCCGCGCCGCGCCTCCCGCCTCCGCCGGCGCGCGCGCCCCGGCGCCGCCGCCCCCGGCGCCGCCCAGGAACATCGCGCCCACGTCGGGGTCCATCAGCAGCTCCGTGCCCTCGCCGTCCATGCGGTTGCGCCCGTCCACCAGCACGTAGCCGCGGTCCGCGATCGCGAGCGCCTGGCGGGCGTTCTGCTCCACCATCAGGATGGGGACGCCGCGCGCGTTGATCTCGCACACCACCTGCAGGATCTCCGCGCGGATGCGGGGCGAGAGCCCCGCCGTCGGCTCGTCCAGCAGCAGCACCACGGGCTCGAGCATCAGCGCCTTCGCGATCGCCACCATCTGGCGCTGCCCGCCCGAGAGGGTGCCGGCGGGGGCGGCGCGCCGGTCCGCGAGCGCCGGGAACAGCTCGTACATCTCCTGCATGCGCGGGCGGAAGTCGTCCGTGCGGATGAAGGCCCCCATCTCCAGGTTCTCGTTCACCGTCAGGTTGGGGAACACGTTGGCGGTCTGGGGGACGTAGCAGACCCCCTGCCGCACCACCCGCTCCGGCGCCGTCCCGGTCACGTCGCGGCCTTCGAGCCGGACTTGGCCGCCGTCGATCCGCAACTGGCCGAGCACCGCGTTCATCGCGCTCGACTTGCCCGCCCCGTTCGGCCCGATGAGCACCACGACCTCGCGCGGGCCGACCGTGACCGAGACCTCGTGCAGGATCTCGGCGCCGCCGTAGCCGCCCGTCACCCGGTCCAGCTCCAGGACCGGGACCGGGGCCGCCGGCCCGTCCGCCGCCGTCGTCGCCGCCGTCACCGCCGTTGCCGCTGCCGCCGCGTCAGCCGCCATCGCCCGCCGCCCGTTCCGCTTGCCCCGCCCGTCCCGCCGCCGCCTGCTCCGGGCTGCCCCCGAGGTAGGCGTCGATCACCCGCGGGTCGCTCCGCACCGCGTCCATCGTACCCTCGGTCAGCACCGCCCCCTCGGCCAGCACCACGACCCGCTCGCACAGGGAGGCGATGAGGTCCATGTCGTGCTCGACGATGACGAAGGTGAAGCCGCGCTCCCGGTTTAGCCGCCGGATCATGTCCGCCAGCTCGACCAGCAGGGTGGGGTTGACCCCCGCCCCCGGCTCGTCCAGCAGCACCAGGCGCGGCTCGGTCATCATCGCGCGGCCGAGCTCCAGCAGCTTCTTCTGGCCGCCCGAGAGGTTCGCCGCCAGCTCGTCGCGCAGCGGCCACAGCGTGAGGAAGCGCAGGGTCTCCTCCGCCCGCTCGCGCACCTCGCGCTCGCGCCGGCGCACTCCGGCCGGCGACAGCCACACCCGCCACAGCCGCTCCCCGAGCTGCCCGGCCGGCACCGCCATCAGGTTCTCCAGCACCGTGAGCCGGCCGAACTCCTGCGGGATCTGGAAGGTGCGCACGATGCCGCGGTGGAACAGCTCGTGCGTGGGCAGGCCGGTCACGTCCTCGCCCTCGAACGCGATGCGGCCCTCGGTCGGCGCGAGCGCCCCCGCCACGAGGTTGAAGATGGTGGTCTTGCCCGCGCCGTTCGGCCCGATGAGCCCGGTGATGCGCCCCGCCTCGACGTGGAGCGAGCACCGGTCCACCGCGGTCAGCCCGCCGAACCTCCGGGTCAGCCCTTCGAGCGCCAGGATGGGGGGCGCTCCGTGCGGCGGGCCGTGCTGCTGCGCTGCCTCGCTCATGGCGGCGGCATTCTAGCCGTTCCCGCCGCCGCCCGACACCTCGCCGGCGCTCCGACGGGGCGGACAACGCCCGCGCGCGGGCGGTACAATGGGCGCACCGCCCGGCGCCGCAGCATCATGGAAGACGTCACTCACATCATCGAACCGCTCAACGACGAGCAGCGCGCCGCGGTGACCGCCGACACCGGGCACGTGCTGGTGCTGGCCGGCGCCGGCAGCGGCAAGACGCGGGTGCTCGCGCACCGCGTCGCCTGGCTCGTCGCCACGCGCCAGGCGCCCCCCTCCGGCATCCTCGCGGTCACCTTCACCAACAAGGCCGCGCGCGAGATGCGCGCCCGCATCGAGACCATCCTCGGCCGCCCCATCGGCGGCATGTGGGTCGGCACGTTCCACGGCATCGCCCACCGCTTCCTGCGCGCCCACCCCGAGGAGGCGGGCTTCGCGGAGTCGTTCCAGATCATCGACGGCGAGGACCAGCTGCGGCTCGTGCGCCGGCTGATGCGCGACCTCGGCCTCGACGAGGCCGCCTTCCCGCCCAGGCAGGCGCAGTCGTTCATCAACGGCCACAAGGAGCGGGGGAAGCGGGCCCGCCACCTGCCCGAGCCGGACGGCCCGTGGGAGCGGCGCATGGCCGAGGTGTACCGCGCCTACGAGTCCGCGTGCGCCGGCAGCGGGCTCGCGGACTTCGCCGAGCTGCTGCTGCGGGCGTGGGAGGTGCCGCGCGAGCACCCCGCGCTGCTCGCCCGCTACCAGGAGCGGTTCGGGCACCTGCTGGTGGACGAGTTCCAGGACACCAACGCCCTCCAGTACGCGTGGATCTCCCTGCTCGCGGGCGACAGCGGGCGGCTGTTCATGGTCGGCGACGACGACCAGTCGATCTACGGCTGGCGCGGGGCGCGCATCGAGAACATCCAGAAGTTCGCGCGCGACTTCCCGGGGGTCACGACCTGCAAGCTCGAGCAGAACTACCGCTCCACGGAGAAGATCCTGGACGCCGCCAACGCGGTCATCGCCAACAACCCGGAGCGGCTCGGCAAGAACCTGCGCACCGCGCGCCGGGGCGGCGAGCCGATCTGCCTCTACTCCGCCTACAACGAGGTGGACGAGGCGCGCTTCGTCGCCGGGCGCATCGAGCAGGCGCGGGCGGAGGGCGGCGTGCGCCTGGACGACCACGCGATCCTCTACCGCACCAGCGCCCAGTCGCGGGTGATCGAGGACGCGCTGCGCGCGGCCGGGCTGGCGTACCGCATCCACGGGGGGCTGCGCTTCTACGAGCGGGCGGAGATCAAGGACGCGGTGGCGTACCTGCGCCTGGTCGCGTCGCGCGAGGACGACACGGGTTTCGAGCGGGCGGTGAACACGCCGGCGCGCGGAGTGGGGGCGCAGAGCATGGCGGCGCTGCGCGAGCACGCGCGCGCCGAGGGGGCATCGCTGTGGCAGGCGGCGGCCGGGCTGCAGGAGGCCGGCGTCGTCGGCGGGCGGGCGGCGGCGGGTCTCGGCGCGTTCCGGGAGATCGTGGAGGGCCTCGCCGGGCGCGAGGCGGAGCTGCCCCTCGACGAGCTGGTGGCGGAGACGGTGCAGCGCTCGGGCCTCGCCGCGCACTACGCGAAGGAGAAGGGCGAGCGGGCGGAGGCGCGGCTCGAGAACCTCGACGAGCTGGTCACCGCCGCCCGGCGCTTCGCCGACCGGCTCGCGCGCGAGCCCGACCCGGAGGACGAGCTCGCCGAGCGCCCCCTCGCCGCCTTCGTGCGCCACACGGTGCTGGAGGCGGGGGAGGGGCAGGCCGAAGAGAACGAGGACAGCGTGCAGCTCATGACCCTGCACGCGGCCAAGGGCCTCGAGTTCCCCACCGTGTTCCTGTGCGGCATGGAGGAGGGGCTGTTCCCCCACCAGCGCTCCCTGGAGGACCCGGCGCAGCTCCAGGAGGAGCGGCGCCTTTGCTACGTGGGCATGACCCGCGCGCAGCAGCGCCTCACGCTGACGAACGCCGAGGCGCGGCGGCTGCACCGCCAGGACTTCTACCCCAAGCGCTCGCGCTTCGTGCGCGAGATCCCGGCGGAGCTGGTGGAGGAGGTGCGGCTCGGCGGCGGGAGCGCCGGGCCGCCGGCGGCGGCGATGGCGGCGGCGAGGATGCGTGGCGGCGGTGGCGCGCCGGCGTTCCGGGGCGCCGCCGCGCACGGGGCGCGGGCGGGTGCCGAGGCGGCGGCGGCCTCCCCCTACGCGCTCGGCCAGCGGGTCCGGCACGGCAAGTTCGGGGAGGGCATCGTCCTCAACCTCGAGGGCGACGGCGCCCACACCCGGGTGCACGTCAACTTCGCCGGCGCGGGCGCCAAGTGGCTGGTCGCGGCCTACGCGAACCTCGAGGCCCTCTGATCCCAGTGGTCCGGCGTGTAGTCCGCCCCCCCCCCCCGGCGCGCCGGCGAAGTTGACGTG
>CAZSPS010000013.1:0-4575 GCA_964608875.1 uncultured Ectothiorhodospiraceae bacterium | reverse complement strand
CGAGGAAGTTCCGCCGCAACGCCGGGTCGAGGCCTTCCAGGTGCCGGTCGGCCGGGAAGAAGCCTCCGGCGCCCATGGGATGGTCCAGGGCGTAGCGGTACGCCACCTCGAACATGCGGTACCGGTGCTGGATGGAGACGAGCCGCTTGGGGGCGAAGGGTTTGAACCATGATTTCGCCATGTCGAGCCCGATCTCGAGCTCGAAGCCGTGCGCCAGGCCGGGGCCGTCGGTGACGACGGCCAGGGTGTAGGCGCCCGGCGCGAGCCCGGCCCGCAAGAATCCGCCGTCGGGTCCCAGCTCCTTCTCCGCCAGCGGTTCGACGGCGGCGCCGGCCTCGGAAAGCTCGCCCGGCAGGAGGGCCGCACGGCAGCAATCCGCGTCCGTGACGGTGCGGATGGCGAGGAACGCTTCGCGCTCCATGACGAACGAGTAGTAGCGGGCATATTCGCCGTGCGCGGGCGCCTCGTGCGCCGTGCTGCATTCCTCGCGCCAGCCGCCGGAGACGAAGACCGGCGGAGACAGGTTTCCCAGGGACTCCGTGCAGGATATCGGCGCGGGCGGCGCGGATTGCTCCGGTGCGGCGGATTCGTCGGAGACCTGCAGCGCCGGCCCGGCTCCCGGATGTCCTCTGGCGAGCTCGTCGGCGTGGGTGATGAGGATGCCCGCGACGTAGATGCACGAGGCGGTCAGCAACACCCTGGAGGCGAGACGGCGCGTCTTTGCGCGCGGCCGGCATGCGATCGCGACGATCAGGGTCAGGACTCCCCCGAGCAGTACGGCGACGGCGAGCGAGCGGCTACTCGTCATCCATACGGCGACGAACCAGAACAGCAGGAGCAGGTCGAGCGCGATCACGCTTCCGGTCTTGATGGGGTCCCGGCCGATGTGATGCAGCCAGATGGCGACGGTGATGGGAACGGCCATGGCCACGTGGGAGCCGAACGTCTCGATACCGTTGGCGGCGCCGGCCAGCCGGCCGTCCCAGAGCACGGGCCAGATCAGCCTTTCCTCCGGCGCGGCGATGGTCCTCCAGAGCGGTCCGAAGGTCTCCTTCTCGTAGAGTACGGCGAGTCCGAACGCCGCCGACGCGAGCACCGACAGCACGGCCGCATACAGCAGGAGCCGCGCGTTGGCGGCGGAGACCGCCGTGTAGGTGGCGGCCGCGATGCCGATGCCGACGCCGATCTGTCCGATCCGGGCGTATTCCATGGTGCCGGTGGCCGCGTGTACCCGGATCGCCCAGACCGTCATCACGAGCCCCGAGAGCAGGAAGAGGGTGAAGCTCCAGTGGATCTCGATGTACTTCTTGGTCAGCATGCGGAGCGCGAAGAGCCCGATCGCGGCGCCTGCCAGGATCACGTTCGGCCCGCCGAACAGCAGCGGTGCGCTCGCAAACAGTATGCCGGCCACGAGGGCCAGCAGGACGAAGCAGAACGTCAGACGGTCGAGGCGCTCGGGGAGCGTGCTCCTCAGCGGCGCCGCTGCCGGCAGCCTGCCCGCGGCGGTGCTCACCCCATGCCTCCGGCGCCCGCTCCGGCGGCGCCCGCTTCGGCGGCACGGCCGTCCGCCGTCAGCATTCGTTGCACCGCGAACACCAGACCGAATACGAGGAAGTAGTGCCAGCCGTGGAAGAAAGGTCCGACCGAAAAGAAGAGCATGAAGACGAAGCAGGCCGTCAGCATGCCCGCCGCGATGCCGGACAGGTAGAGGCCGTATGCGTTCCGCGACCGTCCCGCCAGAATCACGGACCGCCCCGCAGACCAGAAAAGGAAGCCGAAGAAGAGGAGCGCCAGGGCCAGGCCCGGCAGACCGTAGTGGGTCAGGACCACCAGCAGGTGGTTGTGCAGCTCTTTTTCCAGGAAGTTCCGCCGCAGCTCCGGGCTCATGTCCAGGGCCAGGTGCCGGCCGGCCGGGAAGAAGCCTCCGAATCCCATCGGATAGTCGAGTGCGTACCGGTACGCCACTTCGAACATCCGGTACCGGTGCCGGGACGACAGGGTGCCGATGGAGAAGAACCGCTCGAGATCGAAGGAGGGAAACCACGAGTTCGCCAGATCGAATGCGATCCGGAGCCTGAAGTCTTGCGACAGGCCGCGTTCGTCGGTGATGACGGCCAAGGTGTATTCGCCGCGCCGTAGCCTGGCGAGGATGGGTCCGTCGTCGGATCCGATCCTCCGTTCCTTCAGCGGCCGGGCGCCGGCGTTCGATGCGGAAGCGTTTCCGGGCAGGAGCGCCAGGCGGCAACAATCCGCCTTGGTCACCGCCCGCAGCGCCAGGAACGCGCCGTTCTTGATGGAGAAGGAATAGTAGCGGGCGTATTCGCCGCGCGCGGGCGCCGTTCCATGCGCCGCCACGCAGTCCTCGCGCCAGCGCCCGGAGACGGATACCGGCGGGAACACGGCGCCCAACGACTCGGTGCAGGCCCCCCCCGCGGGCGCGGCCCGGTCCGGCGCCGGCAGCGGACCGGCGGCCTCCGGGGATACCCGCAGGATCGGGACCGCTCCCGGATGTCCTCCGGCAAGCTCGCCGCGGTGGATCAGCAAGACCCCCGCGACGTACAGGCACGAGACGGTGAGGACGATGCGGGAAGCGAAATGGGGCGTCTTGCGGCGAGGCCCGCAGGGGCGGCGGAACGTCATGACGGCCGCGACCGCGGCGCCCCCGAGGACCACGGCGGCGACGAGCGAGCGGCTGCCCGTCATCAACGCGGCGGCGGCCAGGGACAGCAGCAGGAGGTTGAGCGCGATCAGCCTTCCTCTCGGCATGGCGCCGCGGCCGGCATGGTGCAGCCACATCCCGACGGCGATGGGAACGGCCACGGCCACGTGCGAGCTGAACGTGTCGATGCTGTTGGCGATGCCGGCCAGCCAGCCCTCTTCGAGGACGGGCCCGAGCTGGCTTTCGTCCACCGTGGCGACGGCCCTCCAGATCGCTCCGAAGGCGTCCGGCCCGTGGAGCACGGCCAGCCCGAACGCCGCCGACGCGAGGACCGACAGCGTGATCGCGTACAGGATGAGCTGGACGTTGCCGGCGGTGACCGCCGCGTAGGTGGCGGCCGAGATGCCGAGGCCGATGCCGATCTGCCCGAGCCGGGTATAACCCAGGGTGCCGGTGGAGGCGTGTACCCAGCCCGCCCAGGCCGCCGTCAGGAGTCCGCACAGCAGGAACAGGGCGAAGCTCCGGTGGAGCTCGATGGACCTCTTCGCCAGCGTGCGCAGCGCGAAGACCGCGATGGCGGCGCTCGCCAGGACCACGTTCGGCCCGCCGAGCGGGAGCGGCGCGCTCGCGAACAGGATGCTGGCCGCGAAGGTGAGCAGGACCAGGTGGAACGCCGCGCGCTCGAGGCGTTCGTGGAGCGGCGGCCCGCCCTCGGCGGCGCTCACCTCACGCCTCCAGCGTCCGGGCTTCGCGCCGGCAGCGCGACAGGATCCGTTGCACCCCGAACACCAGCCCGAATACGAGGAAGTAGTGCCAGCTCCGGTAGAAGGGTCCGGTCGGAACGAAGAGTACGTAGGCGAAGCAGGTCGTCGCTATCCCCGCCGCGATGCCGGACAGGTAAAGCGCGTGCGCGTCGCGCAACCGTGCGGCTAGGAGGACGGATCGCCATGCCGACCAGAACAGGCAGCCGTAGAAGAGGAGCGTCAGGACGAGGCCGGGCAGACCGTAATGGGAGAGGACCAGGAGCAGGTGGTTGTGGAGCTCCTTCTCCAGGAACTCCTGCCGCAGCTCGGGGCTCATGTCGTCGGCCAGATGCCGGCCGGCCGGGAAGAAGCCCCCGGCGCCCAGCGGATGGTCCAGGGCGTACCGGTACGCCACCCCGAACATCCGCTGCCGGTGCTGGACGGAGACGTCCCGTTCGAGGGTCAGGGCGGACGAGGAGAACCACGAACCCCTGCCGTAGGACCGGATTTCGAGCTCGAGGCGTTTCGACGGGCTGGGGTCGTGGGAGACGGCGGCCACGGTGTATTCGCCGGGCGGCAACTCGGCCTGCAGGAACCCGCCTTCGGCATCGAGCTTTACGCCGTCCAACGGCGCGATGGGGGCGTCCGGCGTAGAGGGTTTCCCGGGCAGCAGGAGCAAACGGCAGCACTCCACGTCCGTCACGGCCCGGATGGCCAGGAACGCCCTTCGCTCCATGACGAAGGAGTAGTAGCGGACGTACCGTTCGGACGGGTACGTCCCGTGCAGCGGTATGCAGTCCTCGTTCCATCGGCCGGAAACGGATACCGCCTGGAACAAGGTCCCCAGGGACTCCGTGCAGGTCCTCCACGCGGGCACGGATCGCTTCGGCGTCGCGGGCGCCTCTGCCTGCGGCGCCGGGCCGGCGGCCTGCGGAGGCGCTTCGTCGAGGTCGTCCCGCTGCACGAACGGGACGCTCGCGACGTACAGGCACGACAGGGCCAGGAACGCCCGCAGGGCAAGGCCGAGCTTCCTTTCGCGAGGCCAGTGCCTGGTCGTGACGGCGAGGAGCGCCGCGCCCCCGAGCAGCACGGCGAAGGCGAGCGAGCGGGTGTCCGTCATCCACACGGCGGCGGCCAGGAACAGCAGGAGGAGGGTCGGCGCGGCCGCCTTGC
>CAZSPS010000012.1:0-2887 GCA_964608875.1 uncultured Ectothiorhodospiraceae bacterium | reverse complement strand
CGATGCGGCGGCGGCGGTGGTCGAGGGCGGCGCCCTCGTGTTCCCGGTGCGGCGCCTGGACGCGGGCCGGGAGGCGCTGACCCTCGCCTACACGCTCGGCGGCACGGCCGCGGCGGGCGCGGACTATACGGACGCGGGCGGCGGCGCGCTGACCCTCGCGGCCGGCGCCGCTTCCGGCGAGATCCGCCTGGCGACCGTGGACGACGCGCTGGACGAGGCGCAAGAGTCGGTGGTGGTGACCCTCACCGCGCCGCAGGACGGCTCGCTGCAGGTGGCGGGCGCACCCGCGCGCGGCGCCATCGGCGACAACGACGAGCCGCCTGCGGCCACGGTCGAAGCGCCGGCGGCGGCCGTGGTCGAAGGCGGTGCGCTGGTGTTCCCCGTGCGGCTCTCGGCGGCGAGCGGACGCGCGGTCGCCCTCGGCTACGCGCTCGGCGGCACGGCCGCGGCGGGGGACGACTACACCGACGCGGGCGGCGGCGCGCTGACGCTCGCGGCCGGCGCTACGGCCGGCGAGATTCGCTTGGCGACCGTGGACGACGCGCTGGACGAGGCGCAAGAGTCGGTGACGGTGACCCTCGCCGCGCCCGCGGACGGCACGGCGACGCTCGGCGCCGCGGCATCGGCCGAGGGCGCCATCGGCGACGACGACGAGCCGCCGCTCGCGTCCATCGAAGCGCCGGCGGCGGCCGTGGCCGAAGGCGAGGCGCTGGTGTTCCCGGTGCGGCTCTCGGCGCCGAGCGGACGCGCGGTCGCCATCGGCTACACGCTCGCCGGCACCGCCACGGCGGGCGTGGACTACACCGACGCCGGGGCCGGCGCGCTGACCCTCGCCGCCGGCGCGACCGCCGGCGAGATTCGCCTCGCCACGCGGGTGGACGACGCGAGCGATCCGGACGAGACCGTGACGGTGACGCTGACGGCGCCCGCGGACGGCGCCGCGCGGCTCGGCGCCGTGGTGTCGGCGGAGGGCGCGATCCGCAACGTCGAGCCGCTGCGCACGGTGTCGATCGCGGCGCCCGCGACGGCGACGGTGGACGAGGGCGAGGGCCTCACGTTCCCGGTGACCCTCTCCCGGCCGAGCGACCGCCCGCTCACCATCCTCTACACCATCGGCGGCACGGTGGCGGCCTCGGACTACACGGACGCGGGCGGCGGCGCGCTGACCCTCGCGCCCGGCGCGACCTCCGGGGAGATCGTCGTGGCGACGCTGGGAGATAGCGAGAGCGAGTCGGAAGAGACGCTGACGGTCACGCTCGCCTCGATCTCTCCGGCCCGCATCGCGCGCATCGGCAGCGCGAATTCGGCCGAGGGCGCCGTCCGCAACAGCGGCCGGCCGGTGATATGGGTGGACATGCCGTCCGAGGTCTCCAGGACCGACAGGGGCTTCCCGTTTTCCGTCAGGACGAGTCCGGACGCCCGGCACGACGGCATGACCGTGCATTTCCGGTACACGGTCGGGTCGAGGTCCGTGAGTTTCTCTTCACATATTTCCAACGGCGCGCACACGAGCACCGGGGCTTTCAACCTCAACGCACTCGGGATCTGGGATCCGTTCAGCGATATCGAGTACACGCTCTCCATCGAAGAGTCGCGCGACCGCTTCGACACCCACAACTACATCGTGCACCCGACGCGCGGAAGCGCGGTCGTGATCGGTCGCAGCGTCAACCCGGACAGTCGGCCGGCCGTCTGGATCGACGACGCGGAGACCGTCGCCGAGGGCGGGGAGCTCGTCTTCCCGGTGCATCTGACCGCGCAGGCCTCCGAGCCGTTGACGGTCTCGTACACGGTCGGCGGCGGCACGGCCACGGCCACGGCCGGAGAGGACTGGACGGGCGCGGCGAGCGGCTCGCTCATCATCCCGGCGGGCGATACCTCCGTCGAGATCCGCGTGGCGACCCGGGACGACGATCTGGACGAAGCGGACGAGACGGTGCGGGTGAGGCTCACGGGGGTCGCGCCGGGCTCGGTCGCGCATCTCGGCACAAGATCGGCCGAGGGCGCGATCCGCGACGACGACGGGCCGCGGCCCGTGGTGTCGCTCGGGGAACCCGCGGCGGCCGTGGACGAGGGCGAGGCGCTGGTGTTCCCGGTGCGGCTCGACTTGGCGAGCAGCCGGGCGCTCGCCATCGCCTACACGCTCGGCGGCACCGCTGCGGCCGGCGACGACTACACGGACGCGGGCGGCGGCGTGCTGACCATCCCGGCCGGCGATACGACCGGCGCCATCCGCCTCGCGATCCGGGACGACGACACAGACGAGCCGGACGAGACCGTGGAGTTGACCTTGACGGGCATCGTCCCGGCCGGCGCCGCGTCGTTCGGCCCGCCGACGGCGGCGGCGAGCACCATCCTCGACGGCGACCTGCCCGAGCTGACGGTCGCGGCGCCGGCGGCGCGGGTGACGGAAGGCGGGGACGCGGTGTTCGTGCTGACGCGGGCGGGCCACCTGGCGGAGGCGCTCGCGGTCCCGGTCGCGGTGGCGGACCCGGGCGCGGCGCTGGCGGAGGCGGCGCCCGCCACCGCCGCCTTCGCCGCCGACGCCGCCACCGCCACCTTGCGGCTCGCGACGGAGGACGACGCCCTCGACGAAGCCGCCGCGTCCGTCACCCTGACCCTGCAGGCCGGCGATGGCTGGGATGTGGGCGACCCGTCCGAGGCCGCGGTGACGGTGGAGGACGACGACCTGCCGCTGGTGACGGTGGCGGCGGCGGCGCCGCAGGTCGCGGAAGGCGCGGCGGCGGAGTTTGTGCTGACGCGCGAAGGCGTACTGGCGGAGGCGCTCACGGTCGCGCTCGAGGTGGCGGACCCGGGCGCGGTGCTGGCGGACGCCGCAGGCGCGCCCGCCGCCGCGACCTTCGCCGCCGGCTCCGGCACGGCCACC
>CAZSPS010000011.1:0-5904 GCA_964608875.1 uncultured Ectothiorhodospiraceae bacterium | reverse complement strand
GTGGCGGCGCCGGCCCCGAACACGGCCTCGGACGGCGCCGCGCCCGCCGCCAGCGCCGAGCCGGGGTCGGACACGGCGACGGCGACCGTCAGCGCTTCGGAGGTGTCGCCGTCACGGGTCAGGGTGAACGCCGCCGCCGCGCCTTCCGCGACCGTGGGGGCCGCCGCCGCCACCGTCACCACGGCGGGGTCGTCGTCGAGGATGCGGCCGGACGCCTCGGACGCGCCGAGCAGCGTGGAATCGCCGGCGGGCACGGTGAGCGTGACCACCACCGTCTCCGCGCCCGGCTCGTCCGCGTCGTCGTCCACCGTGGCGAGGCGGATCGTGCCCGTCGCGGCGTTCGCGGGGAAGGTCAGCACCCCGGCGCCGGGGTCGGTGTAGTCGTCGCCCGCCGTGGCCGTGCCGTCCAGGGTGTAGCCGAGCGTGAGCGCCTGGGCGAGCGCCCCGTAGCGCCGCACCGGGAACGCGAGCGCACCGCCCTCGGTCGCCGCCGGCGCGTCGAAGACCGAGACGGTCGACGCGGCGCCGTCGTCGTCGCGGACCGTGAACGCGGCCTCGCCCGAGCCGGCGGCGACAGCGTAGTCCCCCGATGCGACGATGACGGCCCGCCAGTCCTCGTCCACCTGGTTGTCGTCCTCGCCGACCGGGAGGCGCACCTCGCGCGTACGCGAGCCCGAAGCGAAGGCGGCGGAGCGAAGGGCGGGCGCGGCGGACGCCACGGAGAGCTCGTAGAACGCGACCAGCACCCGGTCCGGGTCTTCCGTCTCGCGCGTGAAGGTCAGCACGGCGGCGCCGCCTTCGGCGACCTCGGAAGCGCCCGCCGATACCGATACCACCGGCAGGTCGTCGTCCGTGATGGCGCCCGTGGCCGACGACGATGCGCCCAGGGTCGCGGCGCCGTCCGCCGGCGCGGTGAGCGTGACCACCACCGTCTCGTCCGGCTCGTCCGCGTCGTCGGCGAGCGTCACGATGCGGACCTCGCCGGCGGTGTCGCCGGCGGCGATGGTGAGCGTGCCGGATGCGGCGCCGGTGTAGTCGGCGCCGGCGGTGGCGGTGCCGGCGAGCGTGTAGGCCACCTCGACCGCGCGGGCGCTCGCGGCGTCGAGACGCACCGGGAACACCAGCGCCTCGCCCTCGGCCACCGCCGGCGTCGCGGGCGCCTCGACCGTGAGCGCGGGTGCGGCGTCGTCGTCCGTCACCGTGACCTCGGCTTCGGACGGGGCGTCCGGCGCGTAGCCCGCGCCGGGCTGCACATTAATGGTTACCGTGGCGTCGGCCTCGTCCAGCGCGTCGTCCGCGGTCGCGAGGGTGAGGCGCGCTTCGGCGGCGCCGGCCTCGATGACGACGCTCGCCGGCGCCGGGGCGGACAGCGCCCCGTCCGGGTCGGCCACCGCGATGCCGACCGTGAGCGCCTGCGCGTCGTCGCCACGGCGGGTGAGCACGAACTCCACGTCGCCGCCTTCCGCAACTTGCGCGGCGGCGGCGGCGGCCGACACCCGCGGCGGGTCGTTGTCGCGCACCGTGAACGCGGCTTCGGCGGCATCCGGGGACAGGGCGTAGTGCTGCGACGGGACGATGGCCGCGCGGTAGCGCTCGTCGTCCTCGTCGTCGTCTTCGGCGGCGGTCCAGCGCACTTCGTGCGTGGCGGCGCCCGTGGCGAAGCGGAAGGTGCGAAGGGGAGCGGCGGCGCCCGCCCCGGTCTCGGCGATGCGGAAGTACACGTCCGGGGTCGGCGCGAGGTCCGCGGCGAGGCGCGTGAAGGTCAGCACGGCCTCTTCGCCCTCCGCCACCTCCGGCCCTGCGGAGACCGAGATCGCCGGCAGGGGGTTGTCGCCGATCGTGACCTCGCCCGAGGGTTCCCTGCCGAGCGTGGCGAAGCCGTTGGCCGGGGCCGTGAGCGTGAGCGTGAGCGTCTCGTCCGTTTCGGCGGCGTCGTCGTACAGGGTGCCGATGCGGACCAGGCGCAGGTTTTCGCCCGGCGGGAAGGTCAGCGTGCCGCTCACGGCGCCCTCGTAGTCGGCGCCGGCCGTGGCCGTGCCGCCGAGCGTGTAGGCGACCGTGACGGTGCGACCGCTGAAGACCTGGACGGCGCGCCCGCGATTGTCCGCCACGGTGTCGAAGAACACCTCGAAGGTGATCGCCTCGCCCTCGCGCACCGTCGAGGCGGGCGCGTAGACCGACACCGCGGGCGGGTCGTCGTCGTCCGACACCGTGACCTCGGCCGAGGACGCGGCGCCGAGGGCGTAGCCGCCGGGGGCGGCGCTCGGTTGCAGGGTGAGGGTGAGCGCGGCGTCCGCTTCGTCCAGGGCGTCGTCTTCGGTGGCGAGGGTGAGGGTGGCTGTGCTCTCGTCGGCGGCGAAGGTGATCTCGGAGGGGGCCGAGGCAGGGTCCGCCAGCACCGAGGCGGGGTCGGCGACGGAGACGGGGACCGTCAGCGCCTGTGCGTGGTCGCCGTCCGCCCGCGTGAGGGTGAAGGTGGCGGCCGTGCCTTCCGTGACCGGGCTGGTGCCTGCCGCCACCGTCACCGTCTGCAGGTCGTCGTCCGTGACCGTGACCTCGGCCTCGGAGGGGGTACCGAGCTCCCAGGCGGCGCCGGTTTGCAGCGTTGCGGTCAGCGTGGCGTCGTCTTCGCCCCGGGTGTCGTCGTCCGTCGCCAGGGTGAGGGTGGCGGTGGTGGCGGCGGCCTCGAAGGTGACCTCGACCGGCGCCGTGAGCGGGGTCGCCAGCACCGAGGCCGGATCGTCCACCTGCACGGGGACGGTCAGCGCGCGGGTGACCGCGCCGGTTCGGGTCAGGGTGAACGCCGCCGCCGTGCCTTCGGCGACCGTGGCGCCGCCGGCGGCGGGCGCGATCGTGACGGTCTGCAGGTCGTTGTCCGTGACCGTGACCTCGGCCTCGGACGCGGCGCCGAGGTCGTAGGCCGCGTCGGCCTGCAGCGTGACCGTCAGCACGGCGTCGTCTTCGAGCGCGGTGTCGTCGTCCGTCGCCAGCGTGAGGGTCGCCGTGGCGGAGTCGGCCTCGAAGGTGACGCTCGCCGGCGCCGCCTCCGTCAGCACCGAGGCCGGATCGTCCACCGCCACCGCCGCCACCAGCGCTCCCGTCAGCAGGCCGTCGCGCGTGAAGATGAACCTCGCGGCCTCGCCTTCCGCCACCGGGCTCGCGTCCGCGGTCACCGTGACCTCCGGCAGGTCGTCGTCCTCGATCGTGATCGCCAGCGTCGAAGGCTCGCCCAGCCGGTAGAGCGCATCGTCGGGGGTGATGGTCACGGTGAAGACGGAATCCTCCTCGTCCACGTCGTCGTCGCGGGTCGACAGGGTCCAGAAGGGCGACTCTTGATCGCTGTTGAAGAAGTACTCGAAGCCCGTGGGCGCGTTGTAGAGCGGGGGACCGAAGACCACCGCATCGTCCGGGTCGGTCACCGTGGCGTAGGCGCTGTCCAGCGGCACCGACAGGTCGCCCGTGCGCGAAAGGGCGAGCTGGAAGTCCTCTCCCTCCCGGACCGTCCTGGGGGTCGAGTCCGCGATGCGCACCACCGGCAGATCGTTGTCCTCGACCACGACCCTGGCCGGAGGGGAGGTGCTGACGACGTAGAGGTCGTTGGTCTCCGGGGCGGCCGGGGTGACCGTGATCCTGCCTTCGGCCTCGTCCAGGTCGTCGTCCTGCGTCCGGAAGGTCAGGGTGGCGGTGGCGCCGTTCGCCGCGAAGTCGACGGAGGACGGCGCCGAGGCCGGGTCCGCCAGCGCCGAGGCCGGGTCGTCCACCGTGAGGCCGAGGGTCAGCGGATGCGAGATGTCCCCGCCCGTGCGCGTCACGGTGAACACCGCGTCGTCGCCTTCCGTGACGATGGCGCCGCCTGGGGCCGGGGCTACCGTGACGATGGGCAGGTCGTCGTCGATGACCGTGACCTGCGCCGCGGCGCCGGACGCGGCGTCGGCGGCCGTGCGCCAGGCGGCGCCGGCCGGCGGCGGGGTCAGGGTGACGGTCAGGACGGAGGGGATGGTGGCGGCGGTGTCGTCGCCGGTCGCGAGGGTGAGGGTGGCCGTGCCGGCGCCGGCGGCGAAGGTGGCGGCGACGGGCGAGGTGGACGCGGTCGCCAGCACCGAGTCGGGGTCGGTCACCGTCGCCTGCACCTCGAGCGCTTCGTCCAGGACGCCCGCGCGCGTGAGGATGAACACGGCGTCTTCGCCTTCCATGATGCGCTCGCCGCCCGCGGCCGGCGCCGCCGTCACCAGCGGCAGGTCGTTGTCCGTCACCTCGACCGAGGCCTCGGACGGGTCGCCAGGGTTGTAGACGTCGTTGGCGGGGTCGCGCAGCACGGCCAGCGTCAGGGTGGCGGCGGGCGCGTTCGCGTCGTCGTCCGCCGTCGCGACCGTGACGGTGGCCGTGGCGGCGCCGGCGGCGAAGGTGGCGGTGGTTGGCGCGGGCGGCGCGGCGGACAGCGCCGAGTCGGGGTCGTCCACCCGCACCCGCACCGTGAGCGCCTGCGCCGCGCTCCCCGTGCGCGTGAGCGTGAACACGGCGTTCGCGCCTTCCGCGACGCTCGCGCCGCCGGCGGCCGGCGCCGCCGTCACCAGCGGCAGGTCGTCGTCGCGGATGACGAAGCCGGCACGGCCCGCCGGGACGGATACCTCGTAAGTCGGCGCCTCCAGGAGGACGACTTCGACCGGGTCGTGCGTCAGGTCGTCGTCCTCGCCGACCGGCAACAGGGTGTCCGCCGTGGCGGCACCCACCGCGAAGCGCAAGGACCGGATGGGCGACGAAGCGCCTCCTCCCTCGCGCACCAGCCGGTAGAACACGTCCAGGACACTGCCCAGGTCTTCCCCGGCGCGCGTGAAGGTGAGCGCGGCGCTCCCGCCCTCGGCGACCTCCGGCGCGGCCACCGCCACCGATACCACCGACAGGTCGGTGTTGACGATGGTGCCCGTCGCCTGCGGCGCCGATGCGGCCAGGAGCGCGGCCGGCGAGGGAGAGACGTTGGAGAGCGTGACCTCCACCGTCTCGTCCCCCTCGTCGTCCCCGTCGGGCGAGGTGGTGACGCGGATCTCCCGTTCCGTCACGCCCGGCGCGAAGGTCAGCGTGCCGCTGGTGGGGCCCGTGTAGTCCGTGCCGGCCGTGGCGGTGCCGGAAAGCGCCCAGTCCACGGTGACCGGCGCGCTCGCGGGGCGGCTGAGCCGCACCGGAAACACGAGCACGTCGCCCTCGACCACCGACGCGTCCTCGGCCGTCACCTCGGTCCGGACGATGCCCCTGATCCTGAACTGCAGGTAAGTGTCGGTAAACCCTAATCCCTGCAGCCAAGAGCTGACGAATCTGCCCCGGGCCCAGACGGTGTCGGTACGCCAGCCCGGGGCCGTAAGGGAGTGGCCGTTCCCATCGTTGGACAGATAGCTGAAAAGGGTAACGTCGCCCCCGACACGCTGATACGAAACGTAGTACGTGGTGTTCGGCTGGAGCACGGTGCCCGCCGGGAACAGGGTGCGGTGATACCAATACCCTTCGAGGTCGTGCCTCTCCTCGCTGCTCTTGCTGTACAGGACATTGCCGGGCCGGTTGCTCGAGGCGTTGCTCCGGATGACCACTTCGCCGTCTTCGAGGCCGACGCCGGAGACAGAACGGATCGGCACATCGACGTACTCGAGGAGATAGCCCGACGGCGCCGGCCCCGTCGTGAAAGATTGGGCGAGGTTTTCCTGGGGCGGCAACAGACTTCCATGGCTCGAACCCGAATTCGACTTGACGTTGTAGAGGAGCCACCGGCTCTCCTGCGCACTCGCCGGCGCGGAGAACGGCCCGGCTGCGGCGGAGGCGGCGGCAAGGGCGAGCGCGAGCGCGACAGCACGGCAAGGGCCGACGCGGCCGGCGCACCGGCCCGACGCAGGGGGGTCGGACGGACGACGGAAGCGG
>CAZSPS010000010.1:0-9031 GCA_964608875.1 uncultured Ectothiorhodospiraceae bacterium | reverse complement strand
GGCCCGGCCGCCTCAGGCGAACGCCTGGATGCCGGTCTGGGCGCGCCGGGCGGCGGACGAGCGGGACGAGCGGGAAGAGGGAAGAGGAGGGACCGGTGGCCTGGGCCGCACTCACGGCGTCGATACTCCTGGAGGTGCTGGGCACTTCCCTGCTCAAGCTCTCCGAAGGCTTCACGCGCCCGCTGCCGGCCGTCTGCTCGCTCGTGGCCTTCTCGGCGTGCTTCGCGCTCGCGGCGGTCGCCATGCGCAGCATTCCGCTCGGGGTGGTGTACGCGATCTGGGCGGGCTGCGGCATCGCGCTGGTGACGGTCATCGCCGTGCTCTGGTTCGGCGAGGCGATGACGGGGCCGAAGCTCCTGTTCATCGCCATGATCCTGGTCGGCGCGGTGGGCCTTCGCGCCGTCTCCGGCGCGCGCTGACGGCGGCGGCTGGATCCGCGCGCCGGCGCAGGCAAAGGCAGAGGCAGAGGAGGGGACGCCCCGCATGGACTTCGATTCCTACGACCTCGACCCCGCCGTATACGACGAGATGTTCGCCGCCGCCGGCGAGCCCCACGAGCACAGCCGCGCGCTCTACGAGGCCCTGCGCGAGCTGTCGCCGGAGGCCATCGGCGGCATCCAGGAGCGGGTCACCCGCTCGTTCTCGAACGAAGGCATCTCCTTCAAGGTGTACGGGGACGACGACGAGGCGGGCGAGCGCATCATCCCCGTGGACTGCCTGCCGCGGGTCCTGTCCGGAGCCGAGTGGCGCGGGCTCGAGGCCGGCCTCGCCCAGCGCCTCGAGGCCCTGAACCGCTTCCTCGGGGACGTCTACGGCGAGGGGCGCATCGTCGAGGACGGGGTGGTGCCGATGGACGTGGTGCGCGGCTGCCCGCAGTACCGCGTCGAGATGCGGGGCGTGTCCGTGCCGCACGGGGTGTGGGTCGGCATCTGCGGCACCGACCTCGTGCGCACCACGGACGGCTTCCGGGTGCTGGAGGACAACCTGCGCGTGCCCTCCGGCGTGTCCTACATGATCGCCAACCGCAAGGCGGTGAAGGCGGGGCTGCGCCGGCTCTACCGCGGCTGCCGGGTGGGGGAGGTGGAGCACTACGGGCGCCTGCTGCTCCAGACCCTGCAGGAGCTGGCCCCGGGCGGGCGCACCGATCCGTGCATCGCGCTCCTCACCCCCGGGGTCTACAACTCCGCGTTCTACGAGCACGTGTTCCTCGCCCGCGAGCTCGGGGCGTCGCTGGTGGAGGGGCGCGACCTGCTGGTCAAGGAGGGCTTCGTCTACATGCGCACCACCACCGGGCTGCGGCGGGTGGACGTGATCTACCGCCGGGTGGACGACGACTTCCTCGACCCGCTCGTGTTCCGCAAGGACTCGCTGCTCGGGGTGCCGGGGCTGATGCACGCCTTCAAGCTCGGGCGCGTGGCGCTGGTGAACGCGCCCGGCACGGGGGTGGCGGACGACAAGGGCGTCTACGCCTACGTGCCGGATATGATCCGCTACTACCTCGGGGAGGAGCCGCTGCTCGCCAACGTGGAGACGCGGCTTTGCCGGCGGCCGGAGGACCTCGAATACACCCTCGACAACCTCGACCGCCTGGTGGTCAAGCGGGTGGGCGAGTCCGGAGGCTACGGCATGCTGATCGGCCCGCATGCGACCCCCGAAGAGCGCGACGCCTACGCCAAGGAGGTGCGCGCCGACCCGGCCGACTTCATCTCGCAGCCGGTGCTCGCCCTCTCGCGCGCGCCGTGCCTGGTCGAGGACCGCGTGGAGCCGCGCCACGTGGACCTCCGCCCGTTCGTGCTCCGCGGCCGGGAGACGCGCATGGTGCCGGGCGCGTTCTGCCGGGTGGCGCTGCGCCGGGGCAGCCTGGTGGTGAACTCGAGCCAGGGCGGCGGCGGCAAGGACCTGTGGGTGCTGCGGGACTGAATCCGGGCGGCGGGACGGGAACGCAGGGGAAAGGGGAGGAGAGGACCGGATGCTCGCGCGCAACGCCCAGGGCGTTTACTGGATGGGCCGCTACCTCGAGCGGGCGGAGCACCTGTGCCGCCTGCTGCGCCTGCAGGTGGAGGCGCTGGTGGACCGCCCGGCCCACGAGATCGAGTTCGGCTGGAAGCGCATCTACGCGAGCCTCGGCCGCCAGCCTCCCGGCGGGCACCTGGACCTGGACGAGAGCGACGACGTGACGCTCGCCGACTCCTACACCCTGGCCGACGACCTCACGTTCGAGCGCTCGAACCCGTGCTCGGTCTGGAGCTGCTTCGCGCTCGGCCGGGAGAACGCCCGCCAGATGCGCAACTGCATCAGCGCGGAGATGTGGACCTGCCTCAACCTCGCCTACCTGCGGCTGCAGGGGCTCGCCATGACCGACGTGTGGCAGCCCTCGCCGGAGAGCTTCTACGCCGAGACCGCGCGCGGCCTCGACGCCTTCGCCGGGGTCGCGGAGGTGACGATGTACCGCGACGAAGGCTGGCACTTCATGCGGCTCGGACGCTTCATCGAGCGCGCCCAGTACGCGGTGGCGCTGCTGTCGGCGCAGGCCGCGGCGGACCCGTCGTGGGACCGGCCGCCCGCGGCCGGCGGCGCGGATGCGGACGGCGCGGACGCGGATGCGGACTGGACCACCTTGCTGCACGTCTACCAGGCGTTCGACGCCTACGTCCGCCGCTACAGCGTGGAGGTCCGCCCGCGCCTCGTGCTGGACCTGCTGGCGGGCGACCCCCTGCTGCCGGGCTCGCTCCGCCGCTCGCTCGAGGGGGCGGCGGGGGAGCTGGCCGCCTTGGGGCCGGGTCCCCGTGCGGGTTCGAGCGCGGAGGCCGAGCGTCTCGCCGGGCGGCTGTGCGCCCTGGTGCGCTACGACTGGCCGGACCGGGAGTCGCGCGAGGAGCGCGAGACCCTGCTGCGCCAAGTGGGGGACGGCTGCCGGGACCTGCACGACGCCCTCTACGGGGCCTACGTCGATTACCCCATCGACGACGCTCCGGCGAGCTGAACCGATGCGTCTGGCCGGCCCGAGCGCATCCGCCGATCCGGCCGCCGCCGCCGCTGCCGCCGCCGCTTCGGCGGACGGCGCGGCGTGCTACGACATCGAGCACGTCTCGCGCTACCTCTACGCCATCGACGCCCGCAGCTGCGTGATGGCGCTCTGCCTTCGCCCGCGCGAGGACCGGGGGCAGCGGCTGTTCCGCTTCGAGGTCGAGACGCGGCCCCTGTCCATCCCGACCGAGGAGCGGGACCCGTTCGGCAACGTGCGGCACGTCTTCAACGTCCACCGGGAGCACCGCATCCTGGAGATCACGACCCGCTCCCGGGTCGTGTCCGCGTCCGCCGCACCGCCTCCGGACCCCTCCGGCGCCGACCCCGAGGCCGCCGCCCGCGCCTGGGAGGAGGTGCGCTCCTGGCAGGGGTCCTACGCGCTCTGGGACTTCCTGGCCCCGAGTGCGATGACCCGCCCCTCGCCGGCCCTCGACGCCTTCGTCGCCCGCCACCGCATCGAGCCCGCGGGCGGCCCCGCCCGCAGCCTCTCGCGGCTGGCCCTGGGCCTCAACCGCATCTTCGAGTACGTGCCGGGCAGCACCACGGTGGAATCGCCCATCGACGACGTGCTGGCCTCCGGGCGGGGGGTGTGCCAGGACTACGCCCACGTGATGATCGCCGTGGCGCGCTCGTGGGGCGTTCCCGCGCGCTACGTCTCGGGCTACCTGGACCTGCCGGGAGACGACCCGGAGCAGGGAAGCGCCACCCACGCCTGGGTGGAGTGCCTGCTGCCGGAGTTCGGGTGGACCGCCTTCGACCCCACCAACCTCGGGGTCGTGGACGAGCGGTACGTGCGCATCGCCTCGGGGCGCGACTACCAGGACGTGTCCCCGACCCGCGGGGTCCTGGAAGGCGGCGGCGAGACCCGGCTCGAGCCCCTGGTGTGGATGCGGCGCTGCGCTTCGCCTCAGCCGCCGGCCGCCTCCTGCCCCGCGGCGTCGCCCGCCCGCTTGCCGAACACCGCGCCCGACACGAGCCCCGTGCCTCCGGGGTAGTTGAAGTAGAAGAGGCCCCCGACCAGCTCGCCCGCCGCGTAAAGCCCGGGGATGGGGGTCTCGCCCGCGTCCAGCACGCGCGCGCGCTCGTCGATCTTGAGCCCACCGAAGGTGAAGGTGACCCCGCAGGTGACGGCGTAGGCTTCGAACGGCGGCTCGTCCAGCCGGTTCGCCCAGTTGGTCTTCGGCACGGCGAGGCCGCGGGCGCCGCGTCCGTCCTTGACGGCGGGGTTGAACGGCCGCTCGGTGTCGACCGCCTCGTTGAACTCGCGCACGGTGCGCAGGAACTCCGCGCCGTCCACCCCCTCGAGCTTCCCGGCCAGCGCCTCCAGGGTATCGGCGCTCGCCTTGGTGACTTGGCGGATGCGGTACTCGTCGCGCAGCAGGGGGAGCGCCTTGGCGTCGAAGACCTGCCAAGCGAACTGGCCCGGCTGGTCGAGCACGGCCTTGCCGTAGCGGGCGTAGGTGTAGTTGCGGAAGTCCGCGCCCTCGTCCACGAACCGCCGCC
The DNA here is from genome assembly GCA_964608875.1 of uncultured Ectothiorhodospiraceae bacterium. Lineage (GTDB taxonomy): Bacteria > Pseudomonadota > Gammaproteobacteria > HK1 > HK1 > JAJDXW01. The sequence continues at coordinate 4,501 of CAZSPS010000010.1, read as the reverse complement.
CGTCGGCGTTCACCATGATGCCGAGCGGATAGCTGTGCTTCTGGAAGTTGTCCCCCACCGCGAGGTCGCCGAACGGGGGCGCGTTGCGGTCCCATCCCACGGCGTGGCAGCCGGACCAGTTGCCGTAGGGCATGGCGCCCGCGTCGAGGGCCATGCGGATGCCGTCGCCGGTGTTGTAGCGGGTGCCCCGGACCTTGGCGAGGTCCCAGCCGGGGCCGAGGTAGCGCGCGCGCCACTCCGCGTTCGACTCGAAGCCGCCGCAGGCGAGCACCACGGCGCGGGCGCCGAGCCGCAGCGTGTCGCGTCCGCGGCGCGCGACCACCCCGCGCACCCCGTCGTCGTCCTCGATGAGCGCCGTCGCCCGGGTGTCGTAGAGGATGGGGACGTCGCGCGCGCCGGCGGCCTCGGTCAGCGCCTGCACCAGGCCCGGCCCGCCGCCCCAGGTCTCCACCGCGAGCCCGCCCCAGAACTTGTGGCGCCCGTCCACCTTGAACGCCTGGCGCCCGTAGGAGGGGGTGAAGCGCACGCGGTGGCCGCGCATCCAGCGCAGGGTCTCGAAGCTGCCGTCGATGAGGGCCTCGGCGAGGTCGGGGTCCGAGCGCCACTGGGTGAGCCGGCCGAGGTCGTCGAAGTACTGCTCGCGCGTGTAGACGCCGAAGTCCACGTTGCGCCGCTCGTCGTCCGTGAGGTCGGGCATCAGCTCGGCGAGGTCGTCCACCCCGTTGAACACGACCCGCACCGCGCCCGCGGTATAGCGGCTGTTGCCGCCCGACTCGGCCTCGGGCGCGCGTTCGAGCACGGTCACCCGCGCGCCCTGCTCGCGGGCGGCGAGCGCCGCGCACAGGGCGGCGTTGCCGGCCCCGACTACAATGACGTCCGTATCGCGCTGGTGTCGCGCCATGGAGCGGGCTCCCCGTGCGTTCCGTCGGCCGGGTGCGTCCGGCCGGGTGCGATGGTATCGGAACGCGGGGCGGGCGAGCGCGGCGGCGCGTGGGTGCATGGTGGCAACGGGAGTGAAGAGATGGTGCATGCGGCGCCCGATTTCGACGCCGTGACGCTGCAGGACCTGCGCCGGCGGCGCGGCGTCAAGTGGACCCGCTACGGGCCGGACGTGCTGCCGGCGTGGGTGGCGGACATGGACTTCCCCATGGCGGAGCCCATCCGCGCGGGCCTCGCCCGCATGATGGAGGCGAACGACCTCGGCTACTCGCCGAAGTTCCCGGGCAGCGGGGTGCCGGAGGCGTTCGCGGCCTTCGCCGCCCGCCGCTTTCCGGGCTGGGAGGTGTCGCCCGGGCGCATGACCGCCCTCGCCGACGTGGTGCAGGGCATCTACCTCGCGCTCGAGGTCCTGACCCGGCCTGGGGACGGGGTGTGCACCCTGACCCCGGTGTACCCCCCGTTCCTGCAGGCGGTGGCGGAGACCGGACGGCGGCTCGACCACTGCACCATGGTGCGCGGCGCCGAGCGCTACGAGATCGACTTCGACGCCCTCGAGGCCGCGATCGACGAGCGCACCCGGCTGCTCCTCCTCTGCACCCCGCACAACCCGCTCGGCCGGGTGTTCGAGCGGGCGGAGCTGGAGGCGCTGGCCCGGATCGCCGTCGAGCGCGACCTGGTGGTGGTGGCCGACGAGATCCACGCCGACCTCGTCTACCCCGGCGCCGGCCGCCGGCACATCCCGTTCGAGACGCTCGGCCCCGAGGTCGCCGAGCGCACCGTCACCATGACCAGCGCCACCAAGTCCTTCAACATCGCGGGTCTTCGCTGCGCGCTCGCGATCTTCGGCTCGGAGTCGCTCGCGCGCCGGTTCGACACTTGGCCGGAGCGCATCCGGGGGGCGGTGAACGGCTTCGGCCTGGAGGCGAGCCGCATCGCGTGGAGCGAGTGCGACCAGTGGCTGGACGCGCTGCTCGCGTACCTCGAGGCCAACCGCGACCATCTGTACGCCTTCGTGCGCGAGCGGCTGCCGGGGGTCGAGATGCGGCTGCCGGAGGCCACCTACCTCGGCTGGCTCGACTGCCGCGAGCTCGGGCTCGGCTCCGACCCGTACACGTGGTTCCTGGAGCGGGCGCTGGTCGGCTTCAACGACGGCCGCGACTTCGGCGACGGCGGGGAGGGGCACGTGCGCATCAACTTCGCCACCCCGAGGGGGGTGCTGACGCAGGTGCTGGAACGGATGGAGGAGGGGCTGCGATGAGCGTTGCGCCGATCACGGCCGAAGAGCTGTACGCCCGGCTCCTCGGGGAGGGCGAGCTCGCGCTGCTGGACGTGCGCGAGCAGGGGGCGTTCGGCGCGCAGGGGCACATCCTGTACGCCTCGTGCGCGCCGCTCAGCCGCCTGGAGCTGCGGGCGCCGCGCCTCGCGCCGCGCCGCAGCGTGCCCGTCGTCGTGTGCGACGGCGGCGAGGAGGTAAGCGAGGACGGGGGGGAGGGCGGCGGCGCCCGTGCGGACGGCGCCCGTGCGGACGGCGCCGGTGCGGGCGGCGCCGGCGGCGGACGCCCGCGGGGGCTCGCCCGGCGGGCCGCCGCCAGGCTCGCCGCGCTCGGCTATACGGACGTGCGGGTGCTGGCGGGCGGCACGGCGGGGTGGCGCGCGGCCGGCTACACCCTGTTCACCGGCATCAACGTGCCGAGCAAGGCGTTCGGCGAGTACGTCGAGCACGAGTTCGGCACCCCGTCGATCGATGCGCAGGAGCTGCAAGCGATGCGCGACGCGGGCGAGCCGGTGGTGGTGCTCGACAGCCGCCCCATGGACGAGTTCCGGGCGACCAGCATCCCGGGCGGGGTCTGCTGTCCGGGCGCGGAGCTGGTGTACCGGGTGGGGGACGCGGCGCCCGACCCCGCCGCCACGGTGGTCGTGAACTGCGCGGGGCGCACGCGCAGCATCATCGGCGCCCAGTCCCTCATCAACGCCGGGGTGGCGAACCGGGTGCTCGCGCTTCGCAACGGCACCATGGGCTGGCATCTCGCGGGCCTCGAGCTGGCGCACGGGTGCGGCGACGAGCCGCCGCCGCGCGGCGCGGCCTGGCGCGAGGGCGCGGCGCGCGCGGCGGAGCGGGTCGCCCGGCGCTTCGGGGTGGAGTACGCGGACGCGCCCACCCTCGACACTTGGCGGGCGGAGGCGGATACGCGCACCCTCTTCGTATTCGACGTGCGCAGCCCCGAGGAGTACCGCGCCGGCCATCCGGCGGACGCGGTGCACGCGCCGGGGGGGCAGCTCGTGCAGACCACGGACGACTACGTGGGGGTGCAGGGCGCGCGCATCGCGCTGGTGGACGACGACGGGGTGCGGGCGACCCTCACCGCCTCGTGGCTGCGGCAGATGGGCTGGGATGCGTGGGTGGTGCGGGGCGCGCTCGAGGCCGGGGAGCTGGCGACGGGCAGCGGCGGCGGACCGGTGGCGCCGGCGGCCGCCGGGCCGGGCGGCGCGGGCGGCGCGGGCGGTGTGGATGGACCGGGCGGCGCGGCGCGACGGGTCGCGCCGGCGGAGCTGCGCGCGCTGCTGGACGAGGGCGACGCGCTGGTGCTCGACCTCGCGGACAGCCGCACCTTCCGGCGCGCCCACGTTCCGGGGGCGTACCACGCGCTGCGGGCGGACCTCGAGGAGCGGCTGGCGGGGCTGCCGGTGCGCTCCGTCACGGTGCTCACCTCGCCGGACGGCGCGTTCGCCGCCCTCGGCTGCGCGGACCTCGCGGCGGCGGCGGACGGCGCCGGCGCCGGGGTTGGGGCGCAGCGGGACGTGCGCGTCCTCGACGGCGGCACCCGCGCCTGGACGGAGGCGGGATTCGGGGTCGAGAGCGGCGCGGAGCGGATCGCGTCCGGGGTCAACGACGTATGGCTTCGCCCCTACGACCGGGGCGAGGGAGTCGAGGCCGCGATGCGCGAGTACCTGGCGTGGGAGGTCGGCCTCGTCGAGCAGCTCGCGCGCGACGGCACCGCCCGCTTCGGCCCCTTCCGGGCGGGCGGGCAGGCCGGCGGTTCCGGCCCGGTACGGGAGTAGGAAGCCGTGCGGCGCGCGGGGGCTCGGCCGGGCGCTCTCCTTACCGCACCCGCTACTGCCCGCCGCCGTTTTTGGGTTCGAACCGGCGTGGGCGCTCCTTCGTTCCAGACTCCGGACGGCCGGTGTCAGGTTCGAGGCAGTGCCCAGCCGGCCGGCGCGTCCAGCGCCGGTATCCGGGAGACGTCCACCGTGCGTTCCGCGACCGCCAGGTCGTGGCTGCGTTGCAGGTTCATCCAGAACCGGGCGCCGTTGCCGAACAGCTTGCCGAACCGCACCGCCATCGCGGTGGTGACCGGCCGCTTCTCCATGAGGATGTCGTAGAGCGTCTGCCGCGAGACCCCGAGGGCATCGGCCACCGCCGTCTTGCTCATGGAAAGTGCCGGGAGGATGTCCTCGCGCAGGATCTCTCCCGGATGCGCCGGCAGGATGGAATGGTGCCTCTCGACCATCAGTGATAGTCCTCCACGTTCACGTCCACCGCCCCGTCCTCGTCCCATCCGAA
>CAZSPS010000009.1:0-2150 GCA_964608875.1 uncultured Ectothiorhodospiraceae bacterium | reverse complement strand
CGGCGGCCTCGTCCGCGCCCGGGAACACGAACGAGGCGCTCTGGTAGATGGGCGCCGCCCGCGCCCCGGTGGCGGGGTCGGGAGGCTGGCCCGCGTGCAGGCTCAACGTATCGAAGCCGAGGTAGGGTGAGCTGGACATGGAGCGGCCGACGGTGGCGGATTCGGGTGTGCAGGGCCGGCGGAAGCGGCGCGCGAGGGTACCGCGCGCGGCTCTCCGCAAGGCGCATTCCGACCGAAGCAGCGGTCTGCGGCCCAGTATACTCGCGCCGCTTGGTACCCGCCGGAGCTTGCCGCTGCCATGACGACGCCGTTCGACGATGCGGGCCGCCGCCGGGACGCGCCGCGCGAGCGGGCGGGGCTGCGGGAGGTCGAGGGGTACGCGCCGGGCGAGCAGCCGGCGGGGGATGCGATCAAGCTCAACACGAACGAGAACCCCTACCCGCCCGCTCCCGCCCTCGCCGAAGTGCTCGCCGGATTCGCGCCGGAACGGCTGCGACGCTATCCGTCGTTCGCCGCGGACCGCTTCCGGGAAGCGGCGGCCCGCCTGCACGGGCTCGCGCCCGACGAGGTCGTCGCCACCAACGGCGGGGACGAGCTGCTGCGCCTCGCGCTCGCCACTTGGGTCGAGCCGGGGGAGGCGGTCGGCATCGCGCCGCCGACCTACAGCCTCTACCGGGTGCTGATCCGGCTGCACGGCGCGCGGCCGCTCGAGCTGCCCTTGACCGAAGGCTGGGACCTGCCCGAGGGCTTCGCCGCATCGCTCAACCGGGCCGGCGCGCGCCTCGCCTTCCTCGTCAACCCCCAGGCGCCGTCCGGGCGGCTCCTTCCGCGGGAGACGGTCGCGGCGGTCGCGGCGGAGTTCGAGGGGGTGCTGCTGGTGGACGAGGCGTATGTGGACTTCGTCGACCCGGACCTCGGCCACGACCTGACGGCGGCCGTGCGCGAGCACCCCAACCTCGTCCTCCTGCGCACGTTGAGCAAGGGCTACTCGCTCGCGGGCCTTCGCTTCGGGTACGGCCTCGGACCGGCCCCCCTGCTGCGGCCCATGCTGACCAAGACCAAGGACAGCTACAACCTCGGCGCCCTCGAGCAGGAGCTGGCGGCGGCGGCGCTCGAGCACCGCGAGTGGGCCGCCGGCACGTGGGCGAAGGTGCGCGCGGAGCGCGAGCGGCTGCGGGCCGGGCTCGCCCGCCTCGGAATCCCGGCCCTGCCGAGCGAGACCAACTTCGTGCTCGCCGCCGTCCCCCCGGAACGGGGGCCGGACGGAGGCGGGGCGCAGGCGCTCTACCGGGCGCTGAAGGCGCGGGGCATCCTCGTGCGCTGGTTCGACGAGCCCCGCCTCGCCGACCGCCTTCGCATCTCGGTCGGCACGCCGGAGGAGAACGGCCGGCTGCTCGAGGCCCTCGCCGGCCTCCTCGCCTGACCGATCAGCTCCGGCTCGCCTCCGCCCAGGCCACGGTCAGCTGCTCCATGGTGGCGGCGAGCCGGCGGGCCAGCTCGCGCATGATCTCGATCGACACGTCCGGGAAGTCGGACGCCATCTCGAGGAACGCCTCCTTGGTGATCACCAGGGTCGAGAGGTCGGTCTTCGCGCGCACGGTGGCGGTACGCGGCGTGTCGATGAGGATCGCGATCTCGCCCACGAACTCGTGCCGGCCGATCCGGGCCACCACGTTCTCCCCCGCCGGGGTGTCCACGACGATGTCGGCCTCGCCGTCCAGGACGATGTAGGCCGCATCCCCCGCATCGCCCTGGTGGAACAGCTCCGAGCCCGCGGGGAACACCAGCCGCTCGCTCGTGAACGCGAGCAGCTTCAGCTTCGCCGGGTCGATGCGGGCGAAGAGCGGCACGCCCCGCAACGCTTCGAGCTCTTCGTTCAGACTCATGGCCTCACCCCCCTCACTCCCTCAGTCCGCCTCCAGCATGCGGCGCAGCTCGCTCCCGTCGCGGTCCAGCTCCTCGAAGCCGCCGGTCTCCACCACCTGCCCCGAGCGCATGACCACCACCCGGTCGAACGGGCGCGCCAGCTCCGCCCGGTGCAGGGACCAGACGATCCCCCGGCCCGCGAACTCCCGGAACAGATTCTGCACGACGCGGGTGTGCGTCGTCCCGTCGAAGCCGGCCGTCGCGTCGTTCAGCACCAGCACGTC
>CAZSPS010000008.1:0-3104 GCA_964608875.1 uncultured Ectothiorhodospiraceae bacterium | reverse complement strand
ACCCAGGGGACGGACTGGACGCTGGCGCTGGCGGCGGGGACGGGGGACGGCGCCCCGAACAAGGGGGTGACGGTGAAGGCGGACAGTCCGCTGACCGGGGCGGCGCCGGTTCTCCTGTTCGCGGCGGGTTCGCGCAGGGCGGTACTGACGTTCAGCGCGCTCCAGGACGGGGAGACGGAGGGGGAGGAGAAGGTGACGGTGGCGTTCGGCGGGATGCGGGGGTACGAGGACGGCCTGCTGTCGGGGACCTCGAACCCGTCCGGGCGCACGGTGTTCGCGATCGTGGACGCGGCGGCGGAGGCGACGCTGTCCTGCACGTCGACGGACACGGCGTTGCTGGAGAAGCTGAAGGCGAAGGCGTCGCGCGCGCCGGCCGGGACCGTGGGTGCGCTGGCGGCCCGGGCGGCGAAGACGCTGGAGGGGACCGACACGCTGACCTGGGCGGACGTGCGGGCGGAGATGACCGGCCCGAAGTGGGAGCTGGGTCCGAGTGCGATGTGGCGGGATGCCCGGGCCGAGCTCGACCGGCTTCAGGCCTGCCGGGGCGGGACCGCGCCGACGGCGTCGGCCTGCACGGCGCCGTCCTCGGGCGATCACTGGAACGCGATCGCGGGCAAGCCCCTGACGGGCGGCGCCGGCGCGGGCGGGCACGTTGGGCGCCTGGGGGCCGTGGTGCGGCGCGACGGGGCACACCGCGGGCTGGGAGGCGGCCTACGCCGAGCTCGACCGGCTTCAGACCTGCCGGGCGGCGCCCGCGGCGACCGGGGTCGCGCTGACGGCGGGGAGCGCGGTGACGGAGGGGACGGCGGCCGCGTTCACGGTGACGGCGAGCCCTGCGCCTGCGGCGGACCTTTCCGTGAAGCTTCGCATCGCCCAGACGGGCGACGTCGCGGCGTCCTCCGCGCTCGGCGAGCGCACGGTGACGGTCAAGGCGGGCAAGACCACGGCCGCGGTCTCCGTCGCCACGCAGGGCGACAGCACCGACGAGCCCGACGGCGCCGTCACGGCGACTGTCATTGCGATCGGGGGGACGGAGGTGAAGGACGGCGCCGCGGCGACGGTAGCGGTCGCCGACGACGACGCGACGGCGGTGACGCTCATCGCAGGGGGCGATGTCGTGGAAGGCGGGGAGACGCCGCTCGCGGTGGACCTCGGCCGCGCGCTGGTTGCGGGCGAGTCGCTCGCGGTGCCGCTGGTGTTCGGCGGCGCGGCGGTGCTCGGCACCGACTACACGCTGGCCGCGCCGGACCCGTTGCCGGGCGGCGTGACCTACGCCAACCTCGCGAGCACGGATGCGGCGAAGCCGCCGACGGTGACCTTCACCGGCCCCTCGGCGGCCGGGGCGGTGCTGTGGCTGGAAGCCGCCTCCGACGCGACGGACGAGGGCGAGGGCGTGACGGTGGCGCTTGGCACGCTGGTGGCGAAGGGAATGGGCGGCGGGGCGACGGGCTCGGGCACGGGCGCGTTCTCCATCGCCGAGCCGGCGCCGGCGGTCTCCATCGCGGCCAAGGCGGGCTCGGTGACCGAGGGTAAGGACGCCACGTTCACGCTGACGGCGAGCCGCGCGCCCGGGGCGGACCTGACGGTCAAGCTCACCGTCTCGGAGAAGGCCGGCAGCGACTTCGTGGCCGCCGGCAACGAGGGCGCGCAGACCGCGGTCATCAAGAAGGGCGAGACGGAGGCGGTCTTCAGCGTCGCCACGGTGGACGACGGCGCGGACGAGGCCGACGGCGCGGTGACGGCGACGCTGGGCACGGGCACCGGCTACACGGTGGCGTCGGCGAACGCGGCCACGGTCGCGGTCACGGACAACGACGCGGCGCCCGCGACGCCCACCTTCTCCATCGACGACCTGACGGTGAAGGAGGACGCGGGGGTGGTGCGCTTCACGGCCAGGCTGTCGCAGGCGGCCGCGAAGACCGTCTGGGTGCGCGTCCGTCCGCGCGAGTCCACGCCGCGCTCGGCAACGAAAAACACCGACTTCTATGGCAGCGACAACCAGCTGTTGCGTTTCGACGCGGGCCGGACCGTGAGCACGGCGGGCTGGTTCCAAGTCATCAACGACAACCATGACGAGGGCGACGAGACGTTCGAACTGGTGCTCTCCAGCCCGACCGGGGACGCGGTGATCGGCGACGGGGTCGCGGTGGTGACGATCGAGAACGACGACCCGATGCCGGCGGCATGGCTGGCAAGGTTCGGTCGCACGGTGGCGGGCCACGCGCTCGACGGCATCGCCGGGCGCATCGCCGCGCCCCGCGCCCCCGGTACACAGGGCATGCTCGCCGGGCAGGCGCTGGGAACGGGCGCGCCCCCGGACGGCGCGTCGCCCGGCGGCATCGCACGGGGGTTCGGGGCTGACGCTTCGGGCTTCGGCGCCGACGGCTTCGGCGGGACGCGGGCCGGCGCGTTCTCGCGCACCATGACGGCACGCGAGGCGCTGCTGGGCTCGAGCTTCACCGCCACCGGCGAGACCGATGGCAGGGGCGGCAGCCTTGCCTTCTGGGGCCGCGCCGCGCACGGGAGCTTCGACGGGCGCGAGGGGGCGTTCTCGCTCGACGGCGAGACGACCACCGCGATGCTGGGCGCGGACTACGCGAGGGACAGGTGGCTCCTCGGGCTCGCCATCGCGCGCAGCGAGGGCGAGGGCGGCTACGCCGACACCAGGACGGAACCCCTCCTGTGCGCCCGCATGGACGAGGACCCGGCGCTCTGCGAGGGCGCGGTGCGCGCGGGCGACGGCGAGGTCGAGGCCTCGCTCACCGCCGCCATCCCCTATGCGGCGCTGCAGGCCTCGGAGCGCTTGCAGCTCTGGGGCGCGGCCGGGTTCGGGAGCGGCGAGGTCACGCTCGACGCCGCCGCGGGCGGGCGCTACAGCGCCGATACCGAGTGGAGCATGGCGGCGGCGGGGGTGCGCGGCGAACTGCTGAAGCCGGCCGAAGGCGGGGGGCCGGCGCTGGCGCTCACATCGGATGCGCTGTGGACGCGGACCGCCTCGGAGAGGACCCGCGACCTCGCGGCTTCGGAGTCCGACACGACGCGGTTCCGCCTCGGCCTGGAGGGAAGCTGGAGGGTCGCGCTCGAAGGAGGAGGCAGTCTCGTGC
>CAZSPS010000007.1:0-10575 GCA_964608875.1 uncultured Ectothiorhodospiraceae bacterium | reverse complement strand
TCCGGGTCCAGCACCAGGGGGCCTGGGGCGTAGCCTTTCGAGCGCAGGCCCCGCTGCACCGAGTTCACGAGGCTCAGGTCTTCGGCGACGGTGGTGTCGAGGTCCTGCTGCGCGAGCTTGCGGATGGTTTCCTCCGGAATGCCGGAGCCCGTGTACCAGCCGCGGTCGACGACGACCTTCTCCACCCCCTCGGGCCGCCATAGATAGGTGTTGAGGGCCCCGCCGGGATAGACCTGGAAGGCGAACGTGGGCCAGAGGTACCACAGGCAGTAGCCGACGGCCTCCGTGTCGGCCTCGTACGTCATGCGCTCCGGCGGCGCGCATCCGGAGGCGTGCTTCAAGCAGTACCCCTGCGCCGTGATGCGGTAGCCCGCCGGGTCCATCACGCCCGTGGAGAGGGTCGGGTGCGCGACCCGGCAGTGGTAGCACTCCGAGTAGTTCTCGACGGACACTTTCCAGTTGCAGTCCTCCTCCACCGGATGCACGAGCAGCGGGCGAAGGCCGTCGATGCCGGGGAGGAAGGCGCGCAGCTCCTCCTCGACCCCCGGATACCACTCGCTCATGGGCGCCGCCTCGGGGTCGAGGTTGACGAAGAGGAAGCCGCAAAGGCTCTCCACCCGCACCTCCGTCAGCCGGATCCGCGACGCATCGAAGCCCGGGGTGCGCTCCGCGTGCGGCGCCCGCACGAGCCCGCCGCCGGGGTCGTAGGTCCAGGCGTGGTAGGGGCAGGTGATGTTGCGGCGCACCCGGCCGGCACCGCGCAGCAGCTCGTGCGCGCGGTGCCGGCATACGTTGTAGAAGGCCCGGGCGCGGCCGTCCTCGCCGCGGATGACGAACAGGCCCTGGTCCCCGATGCGCAAGGTCACGTAGGCCCCCGGCTCCGCGATCTCGGCGCCGTGGCAGGCGTACTGCCACGTGCGGGCGAAGACCTTCTCGAGCTCCAGGGCGTGGAGGCCGGGGTCGAGGTAGTAGCGCGGCGCGAGGGTGCGGGCCGGCTCCTCGAGGGCGGTTGCGGTTGCAGTCGCGGTTGCGGTCATGGCGGCGCGCCTCTCCCCTGCCTGCCTGCTGCCCCGTTCGCGGTTGACGATGGTACGGCGGCGCGGCCATGATTGCATCAGGCAGGGGCGGTTGCGAAGCGGGGCGAAGGATTTCAATGGCGGACAGCGCGCGCGTCGTCGTCATCGGCGGCGGCATCATGGGGACGAGCCTCCTCTACCACCTCGCGCGCGAAGGCTGGACGGACGCCGTCCTGCTGGAGAAGGGCGAGCTCACCTCGGGCTCGACCTGGCACGCGGCCGGGCAGATCACCCACGGCCTCGCCCACTGGGGCCTCGGGCGGATGAACGCCTACGGGGTCCAGCTCTACCAGCGGCTCGAAGCCGAGACGGGGCAGTCGGTGAGCTGGCACGGCTGCGGCTCCATGCGCGTGGCCTATCTCGACGACGAGGTGGACTTCATCCGGTACACCCTCTCCGTCGGCCGCGGCCAGGACGAGCCGATGGAGATCATCTCGCCGAAGGAGGCCGCGAAGCTCCATCCGTTCTTCGACTTCCAAGGGGTCAAGGCCGTCCTGCACACGCCGGAGGACGGCCACGTCGACCCCGCGGGCGCCACCTTCGCGCTTGCCAAGGGCGCGCGCGACGCGGGCGCGCGCATCCGCCGCTTCACCCGCTGCACCGGCATCGAGCGGCGCCCGGGCGGCGAGTGGAAGGTGGGGACGGACCAGGGCGACATCGTCTGCGAGCACGTCGTCAACGCGGCCGGCGCCTACGCGCGCCAGGTCGCCGCGTGGAGCGGCTACGCGCTGCCGATGGCCAACACCACGCACCACTACTTCGTCACCGAGCCCGTGGAGGAGTTCCAGGCGCTCGCGCGCGAGCTGCCGGTGGTGCGCGACGACATGACGTTCTCGGGCTACATCCGCATGGAGCAGCGCTCGGGTCTCATCGGCATCTACGAGAAGGCGCCCGCGCGCACCATCTGGGACGACGGCGCGCCCTGGGAGGCCGAGCACGAGCTGTTCGAGCCCGACTACGACCGCATCATGCCCTTCCTCGAGAAGGCGCTCGAACGCATGCCGCTGCTCGCGCGCTACGGCATCCGGCGCGAGGTCCACGGGGCCATCCCCATGCCGCCGGACGGGCAGATGCTGCTCGGCCCCGCGCCCGGCCTCGAAAACTACTGGTGTTGCTGCGGCGCGCACGTCGGCATCGCCTGGGGGCCGGGGGCCGGCAAGTACCTGGCGCAGTGGATGGTGCACGGGACGGCCGAGATCAACATGCGCGACTTCGACCCCCGCCGCTTCGGCCCGTGGGTGGACCGGGCGTACGAGATCGAGCGCGCCAAGGAGGAGTACGTCCTGCGCCACGAGATCCCCTATCCGGGACGCCAGCGCGAGAGCGGGCGGCCGGGGCGCACGAGCCCGCTGTTCGAACGCCTGAACCGGGCGGGCGCCGTGCACGAGGAGATCTACGGCTGGGAGCGCCCGCGCTGGTTCGCCGCCCCGCCGGACGGCGAGGAGGCGCCGCGCGCGGACGTCTACGGCTGGCGCCGCCCGGAGTGGCATGCCGCCGTGGCTGAAGAGTGCCGGGCGGTGCGCGAGCGGGCCGGGATCATGGACCTCACCGCGTTCGCCAAGATCGACGTCTCCGGCCCCGCGGCGCACGGCTTCCTGGAGCGCATGGCCGCGGGCCGCATCCCGCGCCGCGAGGGCGGCATCGCGCTCACCCACCTCCTCAACGAGCGCGGCACGATCGAGGCCGAGGTGGTGGTCGCGCGGGTCGAGGCGGAGCGCTTCTACCTCGTCTTCGCCGGCTTCTTCGAGCAGAAGGTGCGGGACTGGCTGCAGCGCCACCTGCGTCCGGACGAGGCGGCGGGGGCGGCGATCGAGGTGGTGTCGGAGCGGTACGGCTGCCTCGCGCTCTCCGGGCCGAAGTCGCGCGCGGTGCTCGCCGGGGCCACGGGCGCGCCGCTCGACGACGACGGCTTCCCCTGGTTCCGCGCGAGGACCGTGGCGGTGGCCGGGGTCGAGGGGGTGCGCGCGCTGCGCCTTTCCTACCAGGGCGAGCTCGGCTGGGAGCTGCACGTGCCGATGCGTGGGATGGAGGCGGTCTACGAGGCCCTCCGGCAGGCCGGCGAGCCTTACGGCATCGCCGATTTCGGCTCCCATGCCCTCAATGCCATGCGCTTGGAGAAGGGCTTCAAGGGCGCGGCGGAGCTGACCAACGAGGTGACCCTGCCCGAGGCCGGGGTCATGCGCTTTTGCCGCCCGGACAAGGGCGATTTCGTCGGACGCGAGGCGACCCTGGCGAGCCTCGAGAAGGCCGAACGCGGCGAGCTTCCCTGGGTGTGCGTGCAGGTGGAGGTGGACGCCGCCGGGGCGGACGCCCATGGGAGCGAGACGGTCTACCGGCAGGGCGCGCGCGTCGGCCAGGTGAGCTCCGGCGGCTTCGGCTTCACCTGCGGCAAGAGCCTCGCCTTCTGCTACGTCGAGCCGCGGGCCGCGGCGCCGGGCACGGAGCTCGAGGTCCTGGTGCTGGGAGAGCCGCGCCGGGCCGTGGTCCTGGCCGAGCCGGTGTACGACCCGGCGGGCGAGCGCCCGCGCATGAAGGGCTGAGCCGGCCGGAGCTCCGGCCCCTGCGGTTCGCGGCGCCCGGCCCGGAGGCGGGGTGCGGCGCCGGGGTCAGGGGGCGGCGGTTCCGCTCCCGTTTCGGCTCCCGCCCCGGTCCTCCGGGCCGGATTCGGCTTCGAGGCGGGCGCGCAGCTCGGTCTTCAGGACCTTGCCGTAGTGGTTCTTGGGCAGGGCGTCGAGGAAGCGGTAGTGCCGGGGGCGCTTGAAGCGCGCGATGTGCTCGAGGCACAGCGCGTCGAGCTCTCCGGGCTCCGGCGCCGGCGCCCGCCCGCCGCCGTCCGGATGCGCGACCACGAACGCCGCCACCTCCTCGCCCCACTCGGGGTGGGGGCGGCCGACCACCGACGCTTCGAGCACCCCCGGGTGCCGCAGCAGCACCTCCTCGACCTCGCGCGGGTAGACGTTGCTCCCCCCGGAGATGATCATGTCCTTGGAGCGGTCCTTGAGGGTGACGAAGCCGTCCTCGTCCATGACCCCGAGGTCCCCGGTGTGCAGCCACCCGCCGCGCAGCGTCTCGCGGGTCGCCTCCGGGTTCTCCCAGTAGCCCTTCATCACCACGTCGCCGCGCGCCGCGATCTCGCCCGTCTCGCCGGCCGGCAGCGGCTCGCCGTCCGCACCCTCGATGCGCACCTCCACGTCCGTGCGGGCGGTGCCCACCGAGCCGAGCCGCTCCCGGTAGCGGGGGTGGCCGGTGTCGAGGTGGCGCTCGCGCGAGAGTCCGGTGATGGTCATCGGCGCCTCGCCCTGCCCGTAGATCTGCACCAGCTTCGGGCCGAGGAGGTCGAGGGCGCGGAGCGTGTCCTCCACGTACATCGGCCCGCCGCCGTAGACGACGGTCCTCAGGTGGTCGCGGTTCAGGTCCCGGAGGTGCGGCGATTCGAGCAGGCGCACGACCATGGTCGGGGCGAAGAAGAAGCTCGCGCCCGCATGGCGGTTGACGAGCGCGACGATCTCCTCGGGGTCGAAGCCGCCGCTCTCCGGGATCACCTGGGCCGCGCCCCGCGCCACGTGGGGCAGCGCGTAGCAGCCCGAGCCGTGCGACAGCGGGGCGGCGTGCACGATGCAGTCGCGCTCGCTCGGGGTGTCGACGTCGCAGAAGTAGTTCATCGTCTGCGCCACGAGGTTGCGGTGGGTGAGGGTCGCCCCCTTCGGCCGCCCGGTGGTGCCGCTCGTGTAGAAGAGCCACGCGGGGTCGTCCGGCCGGCACTCCGCAAGCGGCAGCGGCGCGCCGTCGAAGAGCGCGCCCCAGACGCGCGGGTCGCCGGTGTCGACGACGTGCTCGAGCGACGGTACTTCGCGCTCGAGCCCCGCCAGGGTGTCCGCCAGCGCCCCGTTGACGAAGCACGCGCGCGCGCCCGAGTCGGCCAGGATGTACTCGAACTCGCGGCGGTGCAGCTTCGCGTTCATGGGCACGGCGCACACGTTGGCGTACCAGCACCCGAAGAGCGCGAGCTCGAACTCGGGGGCGTTGCTCATCGCGATCCCGCAGCGCTCGCCGGGCGCGAGCCCCAGGCGCTCGACGAGGCCCCGCGCGAGCCGGGCGCAGCGGTCCGCCATCTCGGCGTAGGTGGCCACGGTGCGGGCGCCGCGCACCAGGGCCGGCCGCGCGGCGTGGTGGACGGCGGACTTGGCGAGGAATGCGCCCACGTTCATGGTGTCGTTGCCTCCGTCGCGCCCGGAGCGGCCGCGTGCAGGCGGCATTGGAACGAAAACCCGCCGCCCGGCGCAACCCGGCCGCGCCCGGAACGGCCGCGCGTGCGGGCGGCGGCGCGGGGCGGTTTCCACCGCGCCCGCGATCGCCTACAGTCGCCCCGGTGTCGAACCGAGCCCGTCACGGGAGCCCGCGCATGGACAACCTCAAGATCAACGGCGACCGGCTGTGGGCGAGCCTCATGGAGCTCGCGCGCATCGGAGCGACCGACAAGGGCGGGGTGTGCCGGCTCGCCCTCACCGACCTCGACCGCGAGGGCCGCGACCTCTTCGTGCGCTGGTGTGAGGAGGCGGGCTGCAAGGTCGAGGTCGACCAGGTGGGGAACATCTTCGCCCGCCGCGAGGGCCGCAGCGCGGACCGCCCCGTGGTGATGACCGGCAGCCATCTCGACTCCCAGCCGACCGGCGGGAAGTTCGACGGCGCCTACGGGGTGCTGGCCGGCCTCGAGCTCGTGCGCACCCTCAACGACTTCGGCTACGAGACCGACGCGCCGATCGAGATCGTGGCCTGGACCAACGAGGAAGGCTCGCGCTTCGCCCCGGCCATGATGGCCTCGGGCGCCTTCGCCGGCGTCTTCGAGCTCGACTACGTGCTGTCGCGCACCGACCCCGACGGCAAGACCTTCGGCGACGAGCTGGCCCGCATCGGCTACGCGGGCGGGGCGCCGGTCGGCGAGCGCGCGGTGGGGGCGTATCTCGAGGCGCACATCGAGCAGGGGCCGATCCTCGAGGCGGAGGAGAAGACGGTGGGCGTGGTCACCGCCGCCCAGGGCCAGCGCTGGTACGAGGTCACGGTCACCGGCCAGGAGGCGCACGCGGGGCCGACCCCGATGCGCCGGCGGCGCGACGCGCTGGTCGGCGCCTCGCGCATGGTGGACGCGGTGAACCGGATCGGCCTCGCCCACCAGCCGCACGCGTGCGCCACGGTGGGCATGCTGCAGGTGTCCCCGAACTCGCGCAACACGATCCCGGGGCGCGTGTTCTTCACCGTGGACTTCCGCCATCCCGTGGAGGAGACCCTGGCGGCGATGGACGCGGACCTGTGCGCGGAGTGCGGCTCGATCGCGGACGAGGCCGGCCTCGCGCTCGACCTGCAGCAGATCTGGCACTTCCCGGCGACTCCCTTCGACCCGCGCTGCGTCGAGGCGGTGCGCGAGGCGGCGGCGGCGGGCGGGTTCGCGCACATGGACATCGTGAGCGGGGCGGGCCACGACGCCTGCTACGTGGCGCGGGTGGCGCCGACCGGGATGGTGTTCGTGCCGTGCGAGGACGGCATCAGCCACAACGAGATCGAGAACGCGACCCCGGAGGACCTCGCCGCCGGCTGCCAGACCCTGCTGGACGCCATGGTGAAGCTCGCGAGCGCGGACTGAGGGCCGCGGGCTAGCTCCCGCCGCCGGCGGAGCCGCCGCCCGCCGCTTCCCGGCCGCTTCCGCCGCCGCCGCTGCCGCCGTCGGCCGCGTTCGTGGCGGTCACCACGGTGAACAGCGACATCGGGTGGGTCTTGAAGCGCTTCTCGATGCGCACCGGCACCCCGTCGAAGGCCTGGCCGAGACGCACCGAGGCGTTCCAGCCGAGGCGGCGGGTGAGGGGGTCGAGGGCGCCCACGGCCGCGCCCACGATCGGCTTCGTGGACCGGAAGTGGTTGATGACGGCGATCCTGCCCTCCGGCCGGCACACCCGCTGCACCTCGCGCATCATGCGGTTCGGATCGGGTACCACGCTGATGACGTGGAACGCGGTCACGTAGTCGAAGGAGCGGTCCGGGAACTCGAGGTCCATGGCGTCCATGGACAGCAGGCGGAAGTGGCTCCACCCGTTCTCGGCCGCCCGCCGCCGCGCCCGCTCCAGCATCTCCGGGGCGAGGTCGACCCCCGTCACCTCGCAGTGGTCGGGGTAGGCGCTCATGGAGAGGCCCGTCCCGATCCCCACCTCGAGCACCTTCGCGCCGGGCCGGATGTCGAGGCTCCGGATGACGGCGGTGATGCGATCGATGAAGAAACGCGGAAAGATCTTGTCGTAGAGATGCGAGAACTCGGAGTAGAGCTTGCTCTCGTGGGGAGGCGGGACCACCCGCCCATCGTGTCCTGCCAGCACGCCGCTTCTCCTCTCGCGCCGCAAGCCGCTCCCATCCGTCCGGGCCGTCCGCAGGGTGCGGGCCGCGACCTGTCCCGCTGCCCGTTCGCCCCCGCCGGACGACGGGCGCGACTATAGCACACGGCCCGCACCGGCCCGCGCGCGCGTGCCATAATCCGGCCCCGTTCGGCCGCGGGCAGGCCGCAGAGGCGAGGTGGAGGCGGGCATGCGTCTGGAAGGAAAGGTGGCGATCGTGACCGGCGGCGGCGCCGGCTTCGGCGACGGCATCAGCCGGCGGTTCGCGGCGGAAGGCGCGCGCGTGGTCGTCAACGACGTGAACGAGCAGGACGGGCGCGCGGTGGTGGAGGCCATCCGCGAGGCGGGCGGGGAGGCCGAGTTCGTCTACGCCGACGTATCGCGCGACGAGGACACGGCGCGTCTCGTCGGCGAGACGCTGGAGCGCTATCGGGCGCTCGACGTGATGGTGAACAACGCCGGGGTGCCGCAGCGCAACCAGCCGATGGAGGAGGTGGACGAGGCGGAGTTCGACCGCATCTTCGCGGTCAACGTCAAGGCCATCTACTGGGCCGCGAAGCACTGCGTGCCGGTCATGCGCCGGCAGGGCGGGGGGTGCATCGTCAACACCGCCTCCACCGCCGCCATCAGCCCGCGCCCCGGCCTCGTCTGGTACAACGGCTCCAAGGGGGCGGTGAACACCATCACCCGCAGCATGGCCATCGAGCTGGCGGCGGACCGCATCCGGGTGAACGCGGTGTGCCCGGTGGCGGGCGACACCCAGATGCTGGCCGAGTTCCTGGGCGGCGAGGTGACCGAGGAGATGTACTCGAAGTTCGTCGGCACGGTGCCGCTCGGGCGGCTCAGCCGGCCCGAGGACATCGCCAACGCGGCGCTGTTCCTCGCCTCCGACGAGGCCGAGCTGCTCACCGGGGTGTGCCTGCCGGTGGACGGCGGGCGCACCATATGAACCGCATCGGCCTCGACGGCCGCCACGCGGTGGTGACCGGCGGCGCCCAGGGCATCGGCCGGGCCGTCGCCGAGCGGCTGCTCGCCTCGGGCGCGGGGGTGACCCTCTGGGACCGGGACGCCGAGGAGCTTGAGGCCGCGCGCGGCGCGCTCGGCGCGGACGCCGCCTCGGTGGCGGTGGACGTGACCCGGCCGGAAGAGGTCGAGCGGGCGGCGGCCGAGACCGCCGGGCGCGCGGGGGGCATCGACATCCTGGTCAACAACGCCGGCATCGCAGGGCCCAACGCGGCCACCTGGGAGTACCCGGTCGAGGAGTGGCGGCGCGTGCTCGCCATCGACCTCGACGGGGTGTTCCTTTGCTGCCGCGCGGTCGTGCCCGGCATGATCGAGCGCGGCTACGGGCGCATCGTCAACGTGGCGTCCATCGCGGGCAAGGAGGGCAACCCCAACGCCAGCGCCTACAGCGCGGCCAAGGCCGGGGTCATCGCTCTCACCAAGTCGCTCGGCAAGGAGCTCGCCGACCGCGACATCGCGGTGAACTGCATCACCCCCGCCGCCGCCCGCACCCGCATCTTCGAGCAGATGACGCAGCAGCACATCGACTACATGCTGTCGAAGATCCCGCGCGGGCGGTTCGTGCGGGTCGAAGAGCTGGCGGCCCTGGTGGCGTGGCTGGTATCGGAGGAGAACTCGTTCACCACCGGCGCGGTGTTCGACGCGAGCGGCGGGCGCGCCACCTATTGAGGCGCTCGAACCTGGAGGAGCGGCGAGATGGCGACCATCACCAAGGGCATCCGGCAGCTGTGCGCGGAGGCGGAGGCGGAGATCGAGACCTGGACGGTGGAGGACGCGCTCCCCCGTCACGGCGGCGAAGACGTGGTGTTCGTGGATATCCGCGACGTGCGCGAGCTGTGGCGCGAGGGCGCCATCCCGGGCGCGGTGCACGCGCCGCGCGGGATGCTCGAGTTCTGGGTGGATCCGGAGAGCCCCTACGCGCGGGACGTGTTCCAGTCCGGCAAGCGCTTCCTGTTCTTCTGCGCCGGGGGGCTGCGCTCGGCGCTCGCGGCCAAGGCGGTGCAGGACATGGGCCTCGCCCCCGTGTGCCACCTGGCGGGCGGCTTCGGGGCGTGGAAGGAGGCGGGCGGCCCGGTGGAGGAGAAGAAGCCGCCGAAGCAGGGCGGCTGACCGGCGGGGCAGGGGAACCGGGGAACGGAGGAACGGAACGTGAAGGTAGGGCTCTTCGTCACCAACCAGCAGTATCTCGACACCGACATGGTGAGCGCGCTCGACGACCAGATCGCCATGGTCCACATGGTGCGGGACAAGGGCTGGGACTCCGTCTTCACCGGCCAGCACTACCTGAACGAGGGCAACAACCAGCAGCTCCAGATCGTGCCCTTCCTCACCCGCCTCATGCCCGAGGTGGGCGAGATGACCACCGGCCTCGGCATCCTGCTGCTCGGCCTCCACAACCCGGTGTACACGGCGGAGACCGTGGCCTCGCTCGACATCATCGCCCGCGGCAACTTCGTGTTCGGGGTGGGGCTCGGATACCGCGACGTGGAGTTCGACGCGTTCGCGGTGCCCAAGGGCGAGCGCGTGCGGCGCTTCGAGGAGTACCTCGAGCTCGTGAAGCGGCTGTGGACCGAGGAGTCCGTCACCCACGAGAGCGATACGGTGAAGCTCGACGCGGTGCGCATGAACGTGCGCCCGGTGCAGCGTCCGCACCCGCCCATCTGGGTCGCGGCCAACAACGAGCGCGCGATCCGACGCGCCGCGCGCATGGGCGACGCGTGGTACGTGAACCCCCACTCCACCATGGACACCATCCGCCGCCACCTCGCGGTGTACCGCGACGAGCTCGAGCGCCAGGGCAAGCCCGCCCCGCGCGAGCTGCCGGCGGTGAAGGAGATCTTCTGCGCGCGCTCACGCGAGGCGGCGGTCGAGATGGCCGGCCCCTACCTCTACGGCAAGTACCGGGACTACGCGAAGTGGGGGCAGGACAAGGTCATGCCCGCGGACGAGAGCTTCGACCAGGACTTCGATTCCCTGCTCGAGAGCCGTTTCGTGCTCGGCTCGCCCGAGGAGTGCTACCAGCAGCTCCGCCCGTACTGGGAGGAGTTCGGGGTGAACCACCTGACGTTCCGCACCCACTGGGCGGGGATGCCGCTCGC
>CAZSPS010000006.1:0-3633 GCA_964608875.1 uncultured Ectothiorhodospiraceae bacterium | reverse complement strand
AGCGCGTAGGCCACCGTCACCGCGCGCGCGCTCACCCCGTCCATCCGCACCGGGAAGACGAGCGCGTCGCCCTCGAACACGGCCGGCGCGGCCGACACCGAAACGGCCGGCACCCGGTCGCTGTCGCGCACCAGCAGCTCGGCCCGGCCGGCGGCCTCGGCAACGGTGTAGTCGTCCGATTCGGCGATGACCAGCGCCCACCGGTTGTCGACCCGGTCGGGGTCGTCGCCGGCCTCGACCGTCTGCTCGCCCGCCGTCACCAAGGTGGCGGCGTCCACCGGAATGACGGCGCGCCGCCTCGCATAGTGGACCCCGTCGCGGGTGATGTCGTAGACGACCGTCAACGGCCGGCTCAGGTCGTCCCGGTCCCGCCGCAACTCGAAGCGGAAGGGCTCGCCCTCGGCATAGCCGGGCGTGTCGATCGACACCGACACGGCAGGCAGATCGTCGTCCGCGATCACGCCCGAAGCCCTCGACCTGTGCAGCCGCGCCGAGCCGCTGTAGTCGCCCAGCAGCGTGATCGTCACCGTCTTGTCCGACTCGCTGAGGCCGTCGTCCAGCGTCGTCAAGCGGATCGTCTTTTCCGTATCGCCCGCCGAGCGCCGGAAGATCACCCTCGATGACCCGGGGGCCGTGTAGTCGCTGCCGCTCACGGCCGTCCCGCCCACGGTGAAGTTGACCCCGATCACGCCACTGAGCGCCGCCTCGGGCTGCTTCGACAACCGCACCCGGAACACGAGGTCGCCGCCCTCGACCACCGCCGGCGCATCCAGGATCGAGATGCTCGGATACGAGTCGCTGTCGCGCACGGTGAGCGAGGCGCTGCCGGCCGTGCTCGAAACCACGTAGTCCTCCGATGCTTCGATCGCGAGCGTCCAGACCTCGTCGTCGTCGTCGGCGAACACCTGGCCGGTGTTCGGATCGTCGGCGGCGCTGAGGCCGCTCCCCAGCAGCACCGTGGCGGCGCCCGCCGGGATCACCTGCGTCTGGCCGCTCGAATGCGCGCTGCCGTCGCGGGTCACGCCGTAGGTGACGGTGAGCGGCTGGGACAGGTCGTCCGTATCGCGCCTGAAGGTGAACCGGAACGGTTCGCCCTCGGCGTATTCGGTCCGGTCGATGGTGACCGACACCACCGGCAGGCTGTCGTTGCGCGTGATCGTGCCCGAGGCCGCCGCCACGCCGAGGGCCGCGGCGTAGTCCGGGCTGACGGCGGTGAGCGTGACCGTCACCGTCTCGTCCGGCTCGCTGGCCGCGGTGTCGGCCAGCGTCGCCACGCGGATCTCCTTCATCGCGTCGCCGGGCGCGAAGGTCAGCGAGCCGCCCGTCTCGTCCGTGTAGTCGCTGCCGGCCGTGGCCGTGCCGCCGAGCGCGTAGTCCACCGAGATGGCCGCGCCGCTGGTCCTGCCGAGGCGGACGGGGAACACGAGGTCCTCGCCCTCGGCGACCGCCGCCGCGGGCGCGAACACCGAGACCGACACCGCTTCCAGGATCGAGAACGCCGCCTCGCCGGCGGTCCGGGACACGACGTAGCGGTCCGTGCCCTCGATCCCCACCCGCCAGGCCGCATCCTCGAGGTCGTCGTCCGCGGGGATCGACAGCCGCACTTCGCGCGTGCGCGCGTTGGCGTCGAACGAAAGCGAGCGAAGCGGCGCCGCGGCAAGCCCCGCCCCCTCCTCGGCATAGCGGTAGAAGACCACCAGCACCTCGTCCAGCAGCTCCGCCTCGCGCGTGAAGGTCAGCACGACGTCCTCGCCCTCGCCGAACGCGGGCGCGTTCGCCGCCACCGACACGAGCGGCAGGTCGTCGTCGAGCACCCGGCCGGTCGCCACCGTATCGGTGTTGCCGAGGGCCGCGACGGGGGCGCCCGGGGTCACCCCGGTGAGGGTCACCGTCAGCGTCTTCTCCGCCTCGTCCACGGCGTCGTCCACCGTGGCGATGCGGATCTCGCCGGCGGTGGCGCCGGCCGCGATGCGGGCCGCGCCGCCCCCGGCGTCCGTGTAGTCCGCCCCGGCCGCCGCCGTGCCGGCCAGCGTGTAGGCCACCTCGAGCGTGCGGTTGGCGACCCCGCTCAGGCGCAGCGGGAACACCAGGTCCTCGCCTTCGGCGACCGCCGCCGCGGGCGCTCCGAGCGAGACGGTCACCTGGTCCCGGTCGTCGTCGAGGCCCAAGAAGCGGAACTCGCCCGCGGTCTGGGAGACGACGTACCGGCTCTGCGGATCGATGACGACCCGGAAGGGCTCGTCCCGCGTGTCGTCGTCTTCGGGGACACTGAAGGTCCTGACGATGCGGGGGTTCTCGCTTTCCATGATGAAGAAGCTGCGGGGCTGACCTTCCTGGGTTTCCACACCGAGGTCCGTCTTGTAGAACAGAACCCGCACCTCGAGGCTGCCGAAGCCGGTGGCGGGCCGCACCTCGTAGGACAGGGGGACGTTCTGGCCCTCCACGTACTCGGACGCGGGCGCGGTGACCGACACGATGGGCAGGGTGTTGTCGCGCACCGTGCCCGACGCCGCGGCGGGCGCGAGCAGGCCCGCCGGAGTGACGCCCGTGAGCGTCACCTCCACCGTCTCCTCGCCTTCGGTCAGGGCGTCGTAGAGCGTGGTCAGCGTGACGTTCTGCTCCATCACGCCCGGCATAAAGGTGAGCGTGCCTGCCGCGTCGTCCGTGTAGTCGTCCGCGCCCGCCGTGCCGCCGAGCGTATAGGTCACCGTGACCGGCACGGCGCTCGCCGCGAACAAGCGCACCGGGAACGCGAGGTCCTCGCCCTCGGTCACCGCCGCCGCAGGCGCCGCCACCGACACCGCGGGCGCCGCCGCGTCGTTGCGGATGGTGCCCGTGGCCGTCGCCGTGCCGAGGGTGGCGCCCCCGGCCGGCGCGGCGCCCGTCAGCGTCACGACCACCGTCTCGTCCGGCTCGCCGGCCGCGGTGTCGTAGCGCGTCGCCAGCGTGAGGGGCCGCTCGGTCACGCCCGGCGCGAAGGTCAGCGCGCCGCCCGCCGCATCCGTGTAGTCGTCGCCCGCCGTGGCGGTGCCGGCGAGCGTGTAGTTCACCGTGACCGTGCGCCCGCTGGCTGCGGAGAGCCGCACCGGGAACGCGAGCTCCGCGCCCTCGCCCACCGCCGCCGCGGGCGCCGCGATCGACACCTCGGGCGGGTCGTCGTCGTCGGCGATGGCGCCCTCCGCCGTGGCCGCCGCGCCGAGCATCACGAAGCCGCCCTCCGGCACCGTGAGCGTCACCCGCACCGTCTCCTCCGCCTCGTCCAGGGCGTCGTCCACCGTGGGCAGCGTGATGGAGAGCTCGTCCACGCCCGGCCCGAAGTCCAGCGTGCCGCGCGCGGCGCCCGTGTAGTCCTCGCCCGCCGCGGCCGTGCCGGCGAGCGCGTAGTGCACGGTCAGATCGCGCCCGCTCGCCGCGCTCAGGCGCACCGGGAACACCAGCTCCGCGCCCTCGGCGACGGCCGCCGCAGGCGCGGCCACCGACACTTCCGGCGCGTCGTCGTCGTCGAGCGCCGTGAGCGCCGCTTCGGACGGATCGCCCAGGCGGTACGCCGCACCCGGCACGAGGGTCAGGGTCAGGACGGAGTCCGCCTCGTCCTGCGTGTCGGCCGCCGTCGCCAGGGACAGGACCGCCGTG
>CAZSPS010000005.1:0-1535 GCA_964608875.1 uncultured Ectothiorhodospiraceae bacterium | reverse complement strand
GCGGCGAGGACTCGAGCGCGAAAGGAAGGACGACGGCGGCGGCGAGTCCGAGCACACCGGCTCCGATGGCGCGATGGATGACGCGCTCCTGCATCCCCGCGATTATAGGCCAGTTGCCCGCGGGGATTCGGCGGCCAGCACCTCGCCCACGGTATGGAAGGAGCCGAAGACCACGATCCGGTCCCCCGCGCGCGCCTCCCCGCGGGCACCTGGCCTATAATCGCGAGGATGCAGGAGCGCGTCATCCATCGCGCCATCGGAGCCGGTGTGCTCGGACTCGCCGCCGCCGTCGTCCTTCCTTTCGCGCTCGAGTCCTCGCCGCCGGTCGAACGGCGGCCCGCGGCGGCGCCTCCCGATCCGGCCCCGGCGCCCCCTCCGGCGCCGCTCTCGCCTGCGCAGGTGCGGATCTCGCCGCTCGCGGGCGGCGGCTCTCCGCAAGGCGCCGCGCCCGCGCGCGAACCGTCCGCCGCCAGCCGTCCGCCCGCATCCCGCGAGCCGTCCGCCGCCGACGGCGCCCGCCCGGCGGCACCCGGAAGCGCCGGCTGGGTGGTGCAGGTGGGGAGCTTCGCCGAGCCCGGCAACGCGGCGGCGCTGCGCGACCGGCTCGCCGCCAGCGGCTTCCGTGCGTTCACCGAGCGGATGCCGCGGCAGGGAGGCAAGCCCCTGACGCGGGTGCTGGTGGGGCCCGACTCCGAACGCGCCGACGCGGCGGCGCGGCTCGAGCGGCTGCGCCGCGACCTCGACCTCGAGGGCTTCCTCGCCCCCTACCCAGGATGATCCCCGGACACTCCATGATCCCCGGTCCCCCCATGACGGCGCCCTACCCGCACCGCACGGACCGCAAGCCATGAACTGGCTGGACTTCGTCCTCCTCGCGTTCGTCGGCGTATCGGCCGCGGTGAGCCTCTACCGCGGCTTCACGCGCGAGGCGACCTCGTTCGCGGGGCTCGCCGCGGGCCTGTGGGCCGCGTTCTCCTTCGGGGACGAGGCCGGCGCCTGGTTCGAGCCGTGGCTCGACAGCCCGTTCCTGCGGCTCGCCATCGGGTTCGCCCTGGTGCTCATCGCCGTGCTGCTCCTGGCCGGCATCTTGTCCCGGCTCTTCCATCTCGCGGTCGGCGCGGCGGGTCTGACCGGCACCGACCGTCTGCTCGGGGTGGTCTTCGGCGCGGCGCGGGGGGTGCTGATCGCGGGCGCCCTGGTGCTGCTCGCCGATCGGACCGGCCTGCCGGACCAGGGTTGGTGGCGGGACTCGACCCTCATGCCCGCCTTCGAGTCCGTGGCGGACGGCATCCGGGACCTCCTGCCGGACGATCCGTTCGAGTACTTCGAAAGGGACGTCGACGACCTGCCGCCTTTCTCGGAGGAGGAGCTGGTCGACGAGGCGAAGGAGGGGCTCGAGTAGATGTGCGGGGTCGTCGGCATCGTCGCGAAGGACCGGGTGAACCAGCCGCTCTACGACGCCCTCACCGTGCTCCAGCACCGGGGGCAGGACGCCGCCGGCATCGCCACCAGCGAGAACGGCCGGCTCCACTGGC
>CAZSPS010000004.1:0-10350 GCA_964608875.1 uncultured Ectothiorhodospiraceae bacterium | reverse complement strand
CACACCCGCGACGCCTACCGCCGCGACCTCGCGCACGCGGCGCACTGCCTCGCGGACGCCGGGGCGCGGGACGGCTGGTCCTCGCTCGGCGCCGCCGAGGTCCAGGGCTACGCCGCGCGCTGCCATCGCCTCGGGCTGTCGGGCCGCTCCATCCAGCGGCGCCTGTCGGCCCTTCGCACCCTGCTCGACTTCCTGGTGCGCGAGGGGCGGGCGGCCGGCAACCCGGCCCGCTCCGTGCAGGCCCCCAAGGCCGCCCGCAGGCTCCCGAAGGCGCTCGACCCGGACCAGGTCGCCCGCCTCCTCGACGGCGAGCCGCCCCGGCGCTACGAGGCGGTGCGCGACCGCGCCATCCTGGAGCTGCTCTACTCCTCGGGCCTCAGGCTCGCCGAGGTGCAGGGGCTCTCGCTCGGCGACCTCGACCTCCATTCGGGGCTGGTGAGCGTGCTCGGCAAGGGCAGCAAGCGCCGGGTGGTGCCGATCGGGGGCAAGGCGAAGGATGCGCTGCGGGAGTGGCTCGCGCTGCGCCGGGGCGGGGAGCGGAGCGCGGTGTTCGTCTCGCGCTCGGGGCGGCGGCTCGGGGCGCGCGCGATCCAGGAGCGGGTCCGCCGCTGGGCGCGGCGCTACGGGATCGAGCTCCACCCCCATATGTTGCGGCACTCGTTCGCGAGCCACCTGCTGGAGTCGAGCGGGGACCTGAGAGCCATCCAGGAGCTGCTCGGCCACGCCGACCTCGGCACCACCCAGATCTACACCCATCTCGACTTCCAGCGGCTCGCCGAGGTGTACGACGAGGCGCATCCGAGGGCGCGGCGCCGCCGCCCGGCGACGGCGGCGGCAGCCGCCGCGGAGGAGCCGGAATGACGCGGCCCCAGGAGATGGAGGGCACCACCATCCTCGCCGTGCGCCGGGACGGACGGGTGGCGGTCGGCGGCGACGGCCAGGTGACCCTCGGCGCGACCGTCATCAAGGGCAACGCGAAGAAGGTGCGGCGCCTCTACAACGACCGGGTGCTGGCGGGGTTCGCGGGCGGCACGGCCGATGCGTTCACCCTGCTCGAACGCTTCGAGGGCAAGCTCGAGCAGCACTCCGGGCAGCTCGCGCGGGCGGCGGTGGAGCTGGCCAAGGACTGGCGCACCGACCGCATCCTGCGCCGGCTCGAAGCGATGCTGGTGGTGGCCGACGCCTCCGTCACCCTGGTGCTCTCGGGCAACGGCGACGTGGTGGAGCCCGAGCATCCGGTGGCCGCCATCGGCTCCGGCGGGCCCTACGCCCTCGCCGCCGCCCAGGCCCTCTACGAGCACAGCGGCCTCGGGGCGCGCGCCATCGTCGAAGAGGGCCTGCGGATCGCGGCCGGCATCTGCATCTACAC
Organism: uncultured Ectothiorhodospiraceae bacterium; assembly: GCA_964608875.1. Taxonomy (GTDB): domain Bacteria; phylum Pseudomonadota; class Gammaproteobacteria; order HK1; family HK1; genus JAJDXW01. The sequence goes on along the minus strand of CAZSPS010000004.1, from coordinate 8,981 downwards.
CAACGAAGGGCGCACGGTGGAGGAGCTGCCCGCCTCCGGCGGCGCCTGACCGGGCGCGCCCGGACGAAGACGGAGAGGAGCCGGCGGCCGATGTCCGGGATGACCCCGCGCGAGATCGTGCACGAGCTCGACAAGCACATCGTCGGGCAGGGGCAGGCGAAGCGGGCGGTGGCGGTGGCGCTCCGCAACCGCTGGCGGCGCGCCCAGCTGGCCGAAGAGCTGCGGCGCGAGGTGACCCCGAAGAACATCCTCATGATCGGCCCCACGGGGGTCGGCAAGACAGAGATCGCGCGCCGCCTCGCGCGTCTCGCCGACGCCCCCTTCATCAAGGTGGAGGCGACCCGCTTCACGGAGGTGGGCTACGTGGGGCGGGACGTGGAGTCGATCGTGCGCGAGCTGGTCGATACGGCCGTCTCCATGGTGCGCACCCGCGAGACGGAGAAGGTGCGGCACCGGGCGGCGGCGGCGGCCGAAGAGCGGCTGCTCGACGCGCTGCTGCCCTCCGGACAGCAGGGGGAGCGCAGGGGCGGCTCGGAGGCGCGGGAGGAGACGCGGCGCAAGCTGCGCGGCCGGATCCGCGCCGGCGAGCTCGACGAGCGCGAGGTGGAGATCGAGGTGAGCGCGCCCCAGGCCGGGGTGGAGATCATGACGCCGCCCGGCATGGAGGATATGAAGAGCCAGCTCCAGGGCCTGTTCCAGAGCCTCGGGTCGGGCCGCACCCGCACCCGCAAGGTGGCGGTGAAGGAGGCGCTTCGCCTGCTCGAGGAAGAGGCGGCGGCGAAACTGCTCGACGAGGACGAGATCAAGGCGCAGGCGCTGCGCGACACCGAAGAGAACGCGATCGTGTTCATCGACGAGATCGACAAGGTCGCGCGGCGCGGCGAGCACCACCACGGCACGGACGTCTCGCGCGAGGGGGTGCAGCGCGACCTGCTGCCGCTGGTCGAGGGCTGCACCGTCAACACCCGCTACGGCACGGTGCGCACGGACCACGTGCTGTTCATCGCATCGGGCGCGTTCCACGTCTCGCGCCCGTCGGACCTCATCCCCGAGCTGCAGGGGCGCCTCCCCATCCGGGTGGAGCTGGAGGCGCTCAAGACCGACGACTTCGTGCGCATCCTCACCGAGCCCGACGCCTCCCTCACCGAGCAGTACGCGGCCCTGCTCGAGACGGAGCGGGTGCGGGTCGAGTTCGCCCCGGACGGGGTGGCGCGCATCGCCGAGATCGCGTGGCAGGTCAACGAGAGCACGGAGAACATCGGCGCCCGCAGGCTGCACACGGTGATGGAGCGGCTGGTGGAGGAGATCTCCTTCGAGGCCCCCGACCGCGGGGGAGAGACGGTCACGGTGGACGCGGACTACGTGGACCGCAGGCTCTCGGAGCTGCTCGCGAACGAAGACCTGACCCGCTACATCCTGTAGTGTCGGGCGGCGGGCAAGGGGAGCGGCCGGTGGAGACGACGCACTTCGGCTACGAGCGGGTGGCGGCCGGCGAGAAGGCGGGGCGGGTCGACGCGCTCTTCTCCTCCGTCGCGCCGCGCTACGACCTGATGAACGACCTGATGTCGCTCGGCCTGCACCGCCTGTGGAAGCGGTTCTGCATCGCGGCGGCGCGCATCCGGCCGGGCGACCGGGTGCTCGACTTGGCGGGCGGCACCGGCGACTTGGCGCGCCTCGCCCTCGCGCGGGGCGCGCGCGAGGTGGTGGTGGCCGACCTCAACGCGCCCATGTTGCGCGCGGGCCGCGACCGGCTGCTCGACCGGGCGCCGGCGGGGCGCGTGCGCTGCGTGCAGGCGGACGCCGAAGCGCTGCCCTTCGCGCCGGGCGCCTTCGACTGCGTGACCATGGGCTTCGGGCTGCGCAACGTGACCCGCCCCGAGCGCGCCCTGGCCGCGGTCCGGCGCTGCCTGCGGCCGGCCGGACGCTTCGTGGTGCTGGAGTTCTCGCGGGTCGAGGCGCCCGCCCTCGCCCGCCTCTACGACCGCTACTCGTTCGCGGTGCTGCCCCGGCTCGGGCGGCTCGTCGCCGGCGACGAGGCGGCGTACCGCTACCTCGCCGAGTCCATCCGCATGCACCCCGGCCAGGAGACCCTGCGGGACATGATGCGCGCGGCCGGCTTCCGCCGCTGCCGGTACTTCAACCTGACGGCGGGGGTGGCCGCGGTGCACCGGGGCTACGGATGAGACGCGCGGCGGACCTGCTGCTGGATGCGCTCGGGCGCGCGCTCTCGGCCGCGGGCGAGGCCCTCGACCCCGACCTGCCGGAGCTGCTGGCGGAGAGCGAGGGGCGGCGTCTCGCCCTCGTGGTGCGGGGCTCGGACCGGGTCCTCACCCTGGAGGTGCAGGGCGGCCGGGTGCGCGTGCTGCCCCCGCGCCGGCTCGGGGACGAAGCGGCCGGGGAGGAAGCGGCGGCGGGCGAAGACGCCGGGAGTGAAGCGGCGGCAGGCGAAGCGGTCGCGGGCGAAGGGGCCGGGGGCGAAGCGGCGGCGGACGCCCCGGACGGCGCCGCCGCCGACTTGGTGCTGACGGGGACCGTGCCGGGGTTCCTCGCCTTCCTGCGCGCGGTCCGGAGCGACCCGCCGCCGGACGATCCGTTCGCGCCGCTCGAGGCGCGCGGCGCCCCCGAAGCCCGCGCCGCCTTCGTCGAGCTCCTCCGGCGCGTGGACCCCGACCTCGAGGCGCTCGCCGCACGGGCGGTCGGCGGCGTGGCCGCGCACGCCGCGGCGCGCACGACGCTCGGCCGGCTCGACCAGGCCCGGCGGGCCGCCACCCGGCTGGTGGACGACGTCTCGGAATACCTCGCGGAGGAGGCCGGGATCCTGCCCGCCCCCGCCGACCGCACACGGTTCGCCGCCGACGTGCGCGCCCTGCTCGACAAGGTGGCGGAGCTCGAGCGACGGCTGGACCGCGCCGCCCCGCGCGGCTGACCCCGCCCGCCATGCGCAAGCTGCTGCGCTTGCTCCGCATCGCGTGTGTGGCCGCGCGCTACCGCCTCGACCTGGTGGCGGTGGGCGCCCTCGCCGGCAGGCCCTTCGGCGAGCGCCGCATGACGCGCGGGGTGCGGCTGCGCAGGACCTGCGAGACCTTGGGCCCGATCTTCGTCAAGTTCGGGCAGATCCTGTCCGTGCGGCCCGACCTCATCCCCCCGGACGTGACGCGCGAGCTGTCGGCGCTGCGCGACCACGTGCCGCCGTTCCCGGGCCCCGCCGCCCGCGCCATCGTGGAGCGCGCCCTCGGCGCGCCCATCGGCGAGGCGCTGGAGGAGTTCTCGGAGACGCCGCTCGCCTCCGCCTCGATCGCCCAGGTGCACGAAGCGCGTCTGCCGGGCGGCGCTCCGGTGGTGGTCAAGGTGGTGCGCCCCGGACTGGAGAAGGTCATCCGCCGCGACGTGGCCCTGCTGCGCTTCCTCGCCCGCGCGGTGGAGCGCTTCATCCCGGCGGCGCGCTGGCTGCATCTGGCCGAGGTGGTGGACGAGTTCGAGAAGATCCTGATCGACGAGCTGGACATGCTGCGCGAGGGGGCGGCGGCGTCCACCCTGCGCCGCAACTTCGAGGGCACCGGGCTGCTGGAGGTGCCGCGCGTGCACTGGTCGCACACCCGCCGCGACGTGCTGGTGCTCGACCGCATCGAGGGCATCCCGGTGGACGACGTGGCGACTGTGCGCCGCACCGGCTTCGACCTCCAGGTCCTCGCCGAGCGCGGGGCGGAGATCTTCTTCACCCAGGTCTTCCGCCACAACTTCTTCCACGCCGACATGCACCCCGGCAACATCTTCGTGTCGCCGGAGGCGCCGCGCTACGTCGCGGTGGACTTCGGCATCATGGGCAGCCTCGGACCGGACGACCAGCGCTACCTGGCCGAGAACCTGCTGGCCTTCTTCCGGCGCGACTACCGGCGGGTGGCGGAGCTGCACGTGGCCTCGGGGTGGGTGCCGGCGCACGTGCGGGTGGAGGAGTTCGAGGCCGCCATCCGGGCGGTGTGCGAGCCCCTCGTGCACCGCCCCCTGAAGGACATCTCGTTCGCCGAGGTGCTGGTGCGCCTGTTCCGCACCGCGCGGCGCTTCGAGATGGAGGTGCAGCCGCAGCTGGTGCTGCTCCAGAAGACCCTGCTGCACATCGAGGGGCTCGGCCGCCAGCTCTACCCGGACCTCGACCTGTGGGCGGTCGGGCGCCCGTTCCTGGAGCGCTGGATGAGCGAAAGGGTGTCGGCGCGCCGGCTCGCCGAGCGGGTGCGCGAACGGCTGCCGCGGTGGCTCGAGATCGCGCCCGAGCTGCCCGAGATGCTGCACGAGTACCTGCGGCGCGAGGCGGCCGCGTCCGCCGCCGGCCCACGCGCGCGCGCCGCCGCCCCGCCGCCGCGCGGGACCCGCCGGGTGGTGCTCGCGATCGCGGGGGCGGGGTTCGCGGTCGCGGCGGCCGTGCTCTGGGGCCGCCCGCCCCCGGACCTCGGCTTCTATCCGGCCGCCGCGGCCGGCGCGCTCGGGGCGGGGTGCTTCCTCGGGGCGCTCTTCGGGCGCTGACGGCGCCGGCGCCGGAAGCCCGCGTTCAGGCGTCGTCGCCGCCGCCGTCTGGGGCCGCCGCCCGGCGCGCCAGGGCGGCGAGTCCCGCGAACGCCGGGTGCGCGTGCAGGACGACGTAGGTGGGGATCGCCGCCAGGTAGTCCGAGAAGCGCCCCTTGGCCTCGAACCGGCGGCGGAACTCCGAGGCCGCGAACGTCTCCGCGTAGCGCGGCACGATGCCGCCCGCGATGTAGACGCCGCCCCGCGCGCCCAGGGTGAGCGCGAGGTCGGCGGCGAAGGCGCCGAGCATCGCCGCCGCCAGCTCCAGGGTCTCGCGGCAGCGGACGGAGCGCTCGAAGAGCGCGCGCATGGCGATGCGGTGCGGGGTGATGCGGGGCTCGGGCGCGGCGCCGTCGAGACGGCACAGGGCGCCGTACAGGTTGACGAGCCCCGGGCCGGACAGCACCCGCTCGGCCGATACGTGGCCGAATACGCGGCGCAGATCCGCCAGCACCGCCGCCTCGCGCTCGTCGCCCGCCGCCATGGTGACGTGGCCGCCTTCGGTCTCCAGGACCGCCCAGGCGCCGCCCGCCGCCGGCACCAGGCCCGATACCCCGAGGCCGGTGCCGGGACCGAGTACCGCCTTGGCCGCCGCCGGCGCCGGTTGCCCGCCTCCCACCTGCAGCAGGTCGCGCGCGCCGAGGTGCGGGAGCCCGTGCGCGACGGCGCTCAGGTCGTTGACCACGGTCAGCGAGTCGAGGGCGAACCGCCGGCGCAGGTCCTCGACCGAGAACGACCACGGGTGGTTGGTCATCGCCACCCGGTCGCCGGTGATCGGCGCCGCCACCGCGACCGCCCCGCGCCGGGGCCGGGCGCCGCCGCCCGCGCCCTCGAGGTAGGCGGCCATCGCTTCCGCCAGGCCCGCGTGCGCGCGGCACTCCAGCACCGCGATCCGCCCCGGCGCTCCGTCCGGCTCCGTCAGGGCGAAGCGCACGCGGGTGCCTCCGACGTCGGCCAGCAGGTCGGTCATCGGAGCCGTCCTCGGCGCCCCGCCCCCTCCGCCCCTCAGTCGGCGGCGAAGCGGGCGCGCACGTTCTCGCGCAGCATGAGGGCGCAGGGGGTGACCACCAGGGTGAGCACGGTGGCGAAGGCGAGGCCGAAGGACACCGCCGTCGCGAGCTGCGTCCACCACTGGGTCGAAGGGGCGCCCACCGTGACGTTGCGCGAGAAGAGGTCGATGTTGAGCTGCAGCACCATGGGCATCAGCCCGCAGATGGTGGTGATCGTGGTCAGGATCACCGGCCGCAGGCGCTGCGCGCCGGTCTGCATGATGGCCTGCATGGGATCGGAGACGGTCCGGCGCAGGCGGTCGAAGGTGTCGATGAGCACGATGTTGTTGTTGACCACGATGCCCGCGAGCGCGATGACCCCGATGCCGCTCATGACGATGCCGAACGGCTGGCGGGTCGCGAGCAGCCCGAGCAGCACCCCGACCGTGGACAGCACCACCGCCGAGAGGATGAGCAGGGCGGAGTAGAAGCGGTTGAACTGGGTGACCAGGATGAGGGCCATCACGAACAGCGCGATGGCGAACGCCCGCCCGAGGAACTCGCGGGCCGCCCGCTGCTCTTCGTCCTCCCCGCGGAAGGTCCAGTCCACCCGCGGGTCGAGGCCGGCGGTCTCGAGCCACTCGGCGATCTCGCGCACCTTGTCGTCGGCCAGCACCCCCGGCAGCACGTCGGCGCGCACCGTCACCGAGCGCTGCGCTTCGGTGCGGCGTACGATGCCCGTGCGCGGGTGCGCGCGGCGCTCGACGAAGTTGCCGATCGGCACGTTGCCCTCCGCGGTCGGGATGCGGATGCGGTCCAGCTCGTCGAGCGTGCGGTAGCGCTCGGGATAGCGCACCACCAGGTCGATCTCCTCGTCGGCGTCGTCCGGGCGGTAGTCGGAGATCTTGAGCCCGCGGGTGACGAGCTGCACGAACTGCCCGATGGTGGCCACGTCCACCCCGAACTTCGCGGCCTGGGCGCGGTCGACCCCGATCTCCCACTCGATGCCCGGCACCGGCAGGCCGTCCTCGATGTCCTTGAGCCCGTCGAGGCTGCGGAAGAAGGCGGCCACGGTGCGCGCCTGCTCGTTCAGCAGCGCCGGGTCGCGCGAGGTCAGCTCCAGCGCCACCGGCTTGCCCACGGGGGGGCCGGCCCGCTCGAACCGGGTCTCGACCTCGATGCCCGCGAGCGAGGCGGTGCGTTCGCGCACTTCGGCCAGGATCTCGTTGGCCTTGCGCCGGGTCTGCCAGTCCGAGAACTCGAGCAGCACGGTGCCGATGACGTCCTCGGGGTCGTCGCGCGTGCTCTGCAGGTTGCCCGCGAGCATGTAGATGGTGCTGAACTCGCCGCGCTCGCGCTGCATCGCGAGGATCTCGCCCTCGACCTCGCCGACCAGGGCCGCCTTCTCCGCCACCGAGAGGTTGCCGCGTCCGTGCACCAGCACCTTGGCCTGCTCCGGCTCCACCTCGGGAAAGAACTCGACCCCCCGCCCGAACTGGCCGTAGACGGCCCAGGACAGGACCAGCAGCACCCCGGCCGCGGTCAGCACGGCGCCGGGGAAGCGCAGCGCGCGGGCCAGCACCCGCAGGTAGGCCCCGGTCATGCCCGGCAGCGTGTACATGTCCGGCAGCGCATACGGGTCGGCGCCGCCGCCGCCCGCGATGAGCCGCATGGTCTCGCGGTCGTGCGCGGGCGGGCGCTCGAGGGCCGCCTGCGAGAGGACGCCGAGCCGGTTGCCCGCGAACACGCCGCCGCCTGCGGCGGCGAGGGCCGCGAGGGCCGCGGCCGCGGCGCCGCCCGCCCCGGGCGCGCCCCCGGACAGCCAGGCCCAGCCCTGGAATGCCGCCGCCCCGGCGAGCGCGCCGCACGCGAGTGCGGTGGCGACGGTCAGGAAGACCCGCGTGAGGGGGGCGAGGTTGGCGCCCAGGACCGGCACGAACACCAGCGCCATCAGCAGCGAGGCGGTGAGGGTGGCGAGCAGGGTGATCGGCAGGAACTTCATGAACTCGCCGACGATGCCCGGCCAGAACACCAGGGGGGCGAAGGCGGCGAGGGTGGTGGCGGTCGAGGCGATGATGGGCCAGCTCATGCGCCGCGCCGCGAGCATGTACGCCTCGCGCGGCGGCTCGCCCTCGCGCAGCTTGCGGTCGGCGTACTCGGTGACCACGATGGCCCCGTCCACCATCATCCCCACCGCCAGGATGAGCGAGAACAGCACCACGATGTTGACCGTGAGCCCGAGCGTGGAGAGCACCAGGATGCCGGCGAGGAAGGAGCCGGGGATGGCGATGCCGACGAGGAAGCCCGAGCGCAGCCCGAGCGCGGCCACGACGATGATCATCACGAGCAGGATGGCGCTCGTCACGTTGTTCTGCAGGTCGCTCAGCATGTTGCGGATGTCGCCGGAGCGGTCCTGCGAGAACCCGACCTCCACCCCCGCCGGCCAGTACGCGCGCTCGGCCTCCACCACGCGGCGCACCGCGTCCGTGGTCTCGATGATGTTCTCGCCGATGCGCTTCGACACCTCCACGATGAAGGCCGGCTGGCCGTTGACCCGGGCGACGGTCTCGCGGTCCTTGAAGGTGCGGCGCACGGTCGCGATGTCGGCCAGGGTGATGGCGCTGTCGCCCTCGATCTTGACCGGCATGCCGAGCATGTCGGCGACCGACTCGAACAGCCCCGGCACCTTGATCGAGAAGCGCCCCCTGCCGGTGTCGAGCTGCCCGGCCGCGATGAGCGTGTTCGAGCGCGAGACGGCGCTCAGGATCTGCCGCGCGTCGAGGCCGTAGCTCTCGAACAGCATGGGGTCGATGACGATCTCGATCACTTCCTCCCGGCTGCCCCCGACGTTCGCCTCGAGCACGCTCGGGATGGCTTCGAGCCGGCTCTTCAAGTCGCGCGCGATGTGGTGCAGCACGCGCTCGGACACCGCGCCGCCGAGACTCACCACGATCACCGGGAACTCGCTCAGGTTGACCTCGTTGACGGTCGGGTCGTCGGTGTCCTCGGGCAGCTCGGCCTTGGCCTTGTCCACCTGCTCGCGCACGTCGAGCAGGGCCTGGTCGATGTCGAGGCCCGCCTCGAACTCGAGCAGCAGGTTGGCGCCGCCCTGGAAGGCGGTGGCGGTGAGCATCTTGACCCCCTCGATGGTGCGCAGATCGGCCTCCATCGGCCGCACCAGCAGGCGCTCGGCGTCCTCGGGGCCGATGCCCTCGTGGTTGAGGCTCACGTAGACGATGGGGATGGAGACGTCGGGGTCGGCTTCCTTCGGGATCTGGACGTAGGCGGCGAGCCCGGTCGCGAGGATGAGGAAGAGGGCGGCGATGGTGGTGCGCGAGCGCCCGAGCGCCGCGTCGATGACGGTCACGAGGACGACGCCCGCGCCGGGGCCGGCGGCGAGGGCGTCGTCCTCGTGACCGTCATCGACGCGGCGCT
>CAZSPS010000003.1:0-1893 GCA_964608875.1 uncultured Ectothiorhodospiraceae bacterium | reverse complement strand
GCCGCGGCGGCCCGGATCGAATGTTTCAGCTTCATCTCCCTTACTCCTGGTTGCTGGCTGAAATGGTGGTTGATGGTTGGAAGTCGCCGTCCGGCGGACGCCTCGCGGCCCCCCCGCCGGGGGGCGGGGAGTGTACCCGCTCCGCAAGCCGCCGGACAACACCGCGTTCCGGCGCCGGGCCGGGACCGGCTCGGGCCTCAAGCGATGAACCCGGCGAGGGCGTCGAGGAGCTCGTTCGGGCGCTCCGACATGAGCTGGTGACCCGCGGCCCGCACCGTCGTCCGGCGCACGTCGGGCAGGGCCTCTTCGAGGCCGCCCGCGGCCCGCGCCGGGGTCATGGCGTCCTTCTCCCCGACCACGAGCAGGACCGGGCAGCGCACCTCGCGCGCGCGCTCGACCCCCTCGGCGTAGGCGTTGCAGGCGCTCAGATCGGCGTAGAGGACCCCGGGCGCGGCCCGCTCCACGAGGCGGAGCCCGCCGCCGGTCATCCACATCCCGGGCGCCCCGATCCCCCCGACGTGGGCCGCGGGGCCGTGGCCCCACAAGGTGAGCCGGTCGAGGGCGGCGTGGTCGTCCGCGCGCGCCGGGTCGAGCAGCGCGTCCGTCACCGGCATCGGCGCGGCGGTGCCGGCCAGCACCACCCCGGCCGCGTGCCCCGGATGGCGGGCGGCGAGGTCGAGCGCCACCAGCGAGCCCATGCTGTGCCCGACGAGGTGGGCGGGAACGGCCCCGGCTGCGTCGAGGAAGGCGGCGGCGAAGTCCGCCATCGCGGGGATCGACTCGAGCGGCGGACCCTCGGAACGGCCGTGCCCCGGCAGGTCGAGCGCGAGCGCGTTGTATCCGTGGCGCGCGAAGTAGCGGGCGAACTGCGTCCACACCGTACGGTCCATGGCCGCGCCGTGGATGAAGGCCACGGTGGGCCGGCCGGGCTCGGGGTCGCGGCCGAAGGTGGCCGCGAACGCGCGCCGTCCGTCGATGGTGAGGTACATCGTCCGCGCCGGCGCGGATCCGGCCGTCAGCGCTGCGACGCCCGCAGGGCGCGCTCGAGGTCGCGCACGAGGTCCGCCGCGTCCTCGAGCCCCACGGAGAGCCGGATGAGCCCCTCGGAGATGCCCGCCGCCTCGAGCGCCCGCGCGTCCATGCGGTGGTGGGTGGTGCTCGCGGGATGGATGACGAGCGACTTCGCGTCGCCGACGTTGGCGAGGTGGGAGAACACTTCCAGCCGCTCGATGAACCGCTGGCCGGCCGCGCGCCCGCCGCGGATGCCGAAGCTGAGCACCGCCCCCGCCCCCCGCGGCAGGAGGCGCGCGGCCAGCTCGCGGTCCGGGTGCCCCTCGGCCTCGGGGTGGCTCACCCACTCGACCGCGTCGTGCGCGGCGAGGCAGGCGACCACCTGCCGCGTGTTGGCGACGTGGCGGTCCATGCGGATGGACAGGGTCTCGATCCCCTGCAGCACGTAGAACGCGGTGGTGGGAGCCATGCACGCCCCGAAGTCCCGCAGCCCCTCGCGCCGGGCGCGCGTGATGAAGGCGGCGGGGCCGAACTCCTCGGTATAGGCGAGCCCGTGGAAGCCCTCGTGCGGCTCGGACAGGGTGGGGAAGCGCCCGGAGGCGTCCCAGTCGAACTTGCCGCCGTCCACCAGCACCCCGCCGATCACCACCCCGTGCCCGCTCAGGAACTTGGTCGCGCTGTGGTACACGAGGTCCGCCCCGAGCTCGATGGGGCGGCACAGCCAGGGCGTGGCGAACGTGTTGTCCACGAGCAGCGGCAGCCCCGCCCGGTGCGCCACCTCGGCCACGGCGGGGATGTCGAGCACCTCGCAGCCGGGGTTGCCGACGGTCTCGCCGAACAGGAGCCGGGTGGAGGGGCGGACCGCGCGCCGGAACGCCTCGG
>CAZSPS010000002.1:0-2154 GCA_964608875.1 uncultured Ectothiorhodospiraceae bacterium | reverse complement strand
GGTGTTCGGGCACAGCGTGGGGGAGCTGGGTGCGTGCGCGGCGGCGGGGGTGTTCGATCTGGAGGAGGGTCTGCGGTTCGCGTTGCGGCGGGGGGCGCTGATGGGTTCCTTGCCGTCTGGGGGGGCGATGGCGGCGGTGTTCGCCGGCGCGGAGGAGGTCGCGCCGCGGCTTTCGGCTGGGGTGTCACTGGCGGCGGAGAACGGGACGCACGTGGTGTTGAGCGGTCCGGAGGAGGAGGTCGGGGCGCTGTTGGAGTCGTTCGGCGCGTCGGGGTTGCGGGTGGCGCGTCTCCGGACGAGCCACGCGTTCCACAGCGCCTTGATGGACCCGGTGCTGGACGAGCTGGAGGCTTCGGCGCCGGAGGCTGGGGCGCCGTCGGTTCCGGTGGTGAGCGACGTGAGCGGCCGGCGGCTGGCTGGGGCGCCGGAGGGGGCGTATTGGCGCCGTCAGGCGCGGGAGCCGGTGCGTTTCGGGACCGCGCTGGGGACGCTGGCGGAGCTCGGGGCGGGGGTGCTGGTGGAGGTGGGCCCGCGCGCGGTGCTGGGTCCGCTGGTGTCGCTGTCCTGGCCGGGGGACGAGGGACCGGTGGTGTTGTCTTCTTTGGAGTTGGGGGAGGATGGCGGCTTCGCGCGTGCGGCGGGGGCGGCGTACGAGGCGGGGCTGTCGCTTTCGTTCGAGGGGCTGTTCGCGGGGGAGCGTCGGCGGCGGGTTGCGGTGCCGACGTATCCGTTCCAGCGGGAGCGGTATTGGGTGGCCCCCGCGCGCCGCCGTCGGATGGCGGCGGGAGATCCGCTGCTGGGGTTGCGCCGCGACGGCCGGGGAGGCGAGACCTCGTTCGAGACGGAACTGTTCACGGTGGACCCGGGGTGGCTCGAGGACCACCGGGTATTCGGGGAGGTGGTGGCGCCGGGGGCGCTGTATGCGTCGCAGGTGATCGAGGCGGCGCTGGCGACGGGCGGAGGTCCGGCGGTCGCGCTCGTGGATGCGGAGTTGCACCGTCCGCTGGCGCTGCGCGGAGAGGATGGCCGGACGGTGCAGGTGGCGCTCGGGCCGGAGGGTCGCTGGGAGGTGATGAGCCGTGAGCGCCCGGTCGCCGGCGGCGAGCTGCCTTCCGCCGTCTGGGAGCTGCATGCCGCGGGGCGGCTCGGGCCGGGGACCGGCGAGGCGGAGCGGACGGATCTGGACGCGTTGCGGCAGACGCTCGCCCCGGCGGACCCCGAGGACGCGTACCGCCGGCTGGGGGCGGCGCAAATCGCCCACGGCCCGGCGTTCCGGGCGCTCGCGGCGCTGTGGTCGGGTGACGACCAGGCGCTCGGCGAGGTGGTCCTGCCGCCGGAGACGCCGGCGGAGGGTCTGGCGGCGCATCCGGTGTTGCTGGACGGTTGTTTCCAGGTGCTCGCCGGGAGTTCCGGGTGGGGCGGGGGTGAGGACACGTGGCTTCCCTTCGGTTGGGAGCGGCTGTGGTTGCGGGGGCCGCTGCCGGAGCGGCTGTTGTGTCACGCGTGGTGGCGCGAGATCGCCGGAGGGTCGCGGCGGGCCGAGCTGCGCCTCTACACCGGCGAGGGCGAGGCGCTGGGCGGGGGCGAGGGTTTCGTGCTGCGGCGCGCGAGCCGGGCGACGATGGTGGCGCGGGTGGACGACCTGCTCTACGAGGTGCAGTGGCGTAGCGGGGCTTCCGTGGGGCTTTCGCCGGCGGACTTCTTCGGAGGGCCCGAGGCGGTGGCCGCCGGCGTTCCGCCGCTGGCGGAGGTCTGCGCCTCCGAAGGCGTGCCCCCGGAGGAACGCGCCGTCCTCGACGAGGAGCTGGAGCGGGAGGCGCGGAGGTTGGCGCTGGCGGCGTTCGTCGAACTCGGCTGGAAACGGCGGCCGGGAGAGCGGTTCGAGGCGGAGAAGTTGCGGCGGCGGCTCCGGGTGACGGGCGACCGCCGGCGGTTGTTCGGACGATTGCTCGGCCTCCTTGAGCCTGCGGGGGTGGTGCGCCGGGGCCGGAAGGGCCGCTGGGAGGTGACCGCGGCCGACGCGCTGTCGCCGGCCCCTGCCGACGGGAAGGGAGCGGTGGACTGTGTCGAGGGGGCCCTCTTGCGGCGGTGCGGGGCGTCGCTGGCCGAGGTGCTGCGGGGGCGGCGGGACCCGATGGAGTTGCTGTTCGGGGA
>CAZSPS010000001.1:0-1706 GCA_964608875.1 uncultured Ectothiorhodospiraceae bacterium | reverse complement strand
CCCTTCGTCGAGGTGGTGCTGGACGACGACCTCGAACGCGCCCGCGCCCAGGTGCGCGAGCACCTCGCGCTCTACATCGGGGGCATGGGGGCGCGCACCAAGAACTTCTACAACGACTACGCGAAGCGGCTCGGCTACGAGGAGGCGGCGGCCGCGGTGCAGGACCACTTCCTGGCGGGGCGCAAGGGCGAGGCGGCGGCGGCGGTGCCGGACGCGCTGGTCGACGACGTGGCGTTGGTCGGCCCGGCGGCGCGCATCCGCGAGCGGCTCTCGGTGTGGAAGGAGGCGGGCGTCCGGCGGCGCGTCGGCTCGCTGCTCGCGCGCCACACGACGGTGGAGGGGCTCCGCCTGCTGGCCGAAGAAGTGTTGTGAGGGGGCGCTACCGGCGGACGGTATTGCAGGCGGCGCGGCGGCTGGCGGCGGCGCGGTGCGGATGAAGACGGCGATCTCCATCGGCGGCGCGGGCGCCACCGGCCAGCCCTGGCCGGAGGCGGTCGAGTACGTGCGCGAGGCCGAGCGCCTGGGGGTGGACTTCGTCTGGTCGGCCGAGGCGTGGGGCCAGGACGCAGTGACCTCCCTCGCCTATCTTGCGGCGGTCACCACGCGCATCCGGCTCGGCACCGGCATCATGCAGATCACCGCCCGCGCCCCGTCCATGACCGCGATGACCGCGCTCAGCCTCGACCGCCTGTCCGGGGGCCGGTTCGTGCTGGGGCTGGGGGTGAGCGGCCCCCAGGTGGTCGAGGGGCTGCACGGCGCGTCCTTCGAGCGCCCCCTCGAACGGCTGCGCGAGACCCTCGACGTGGTCGAGATGGGGCTGCGGGGCGAGCGCATCGCCTACGCGGGCAAGCACTTCACGCTCCCGCGGCCGGGCGGCGAGGGCAAGGCGCTCGCGCTCGCCGCCGACCCCCGCCCCGACCTTCCCATCTACCTCGCCACTCTCGGCGCGCGCAGCCTCGAGCTGACGGGCGAGCGCGCGAGCGGCTGGCTCGGGACGTCGTTCGTGCCGGACCGCGCGGACACCGTGCTCGAACCGCTCGCGCGCGGCGCGGCGCGCGCCGGCCGGCAGCTCTCCGACCTCGACCTGCAAGCGGGCGGGCGGCTGCGGGTGACGGACGACGTGGCCGGCGCGGTGGCCGCGCTCAAGCCGGAGATGGCGTTCCAGCTGGGCGCGATGGGGTCCGCGGCCCGCAACTTCTACAACGACGCCTTCCGCCGCGCGGGCTGGGAGGAGGAGGCGCGCGAGGTGCAGCGGCTGTGGCTCGAACGCCGTCGGGAGGAAGCGGCGGCGGCGGTGCCGGACGACCTCGTGCTGCGCAGCAGCCTCATCGGCCCTCCGGACGCGGTGCGCGAGCGCATCCGCATCTACCGCGAGGCCGGCGTCACCACCTTGCGCCTGAGTCCCGTCGGCGGCACCCTGGCCGAGCGGCTCGACCAGTTGGGCCAGGCTCTCGATCTCATGCGGTAGCGGCAGGCCACGCCCCTCCGGCCCACGGCCTTCCGGCCGGGATGGGGGAACGCGGAGGGCGGCACGCGCTTGCGGGGATGGCGGCGGTCAGCGCAAAGCGGCGTTGATGGCTTCGAGCTTCGCGTTGCCCGGACAGAGCTCGGCCTCGCCCAGCCGGTTGAGCGGGGCGCCCGGGGTGTCCATGCGCTCGTGCAGGTCCGGGGCGTCCGGGTCCACGAAGATGAGCCCGGTCGCGATC